>JANNSA010000201.1:0-17334 GCA_031402115.1 Hyphomicrobiaceae bacterium
CAGCCTCCCGGTTGCTGCCGTCAAATCGATTGCCGATGGCCGCGACCTGCGCGAGGCGGTGATCTACTGGGTGGCGCTGGCGCTCGGCGTCGGGTCGGTGGCGTTGGTCTATGGCTTGCTGCGCTCGCGGCTCGGCCTGGCGCTGACTGCCATCCGCGATAGCGAACTCGGCTCCGCCAGCCTCGGCATACGCATCGAGCGCGTCAAGTTCATCGTCTATGTTGCGGTTGCGGCAGCTACAGCAATGGTCGGCGCGCTGATATTCCTGCAAAAGCTGCGCATCTCGCCTGATGCCGCCTTCAGCGTCAACGACTGGACGGCGTTCGTCATTTTCATCGTCGTGATCGGCGGCATAGGCACCATCGAAGGGCCGATCGTCGGTACGATTGTGTACTTCCTCCTGCGTGAATACCTCGCCGACCTTGGCTCGGTCTATCTCATGATCCTCGGCGCGCTTGCCATCGTCATCATGCTGGTGGCACCCAAAGGCATCTGGGGCTTCGTCAACGACCGCTTCGGCTGGTCGCTGTTCCCCGTGCGCTACCGCGTCACCTACAAGGAATGAGGCGGCCGCCGGCCAAGCGGTAGGGTCGACGCTCGTGGACAAGCCAGGGCTATTGCACCTAAGTGTCCGACGCTTGGGTGCACTAAGTGCCTGACACCTCGTACATACTGGACAGCCATGAACTACCGCCACGCCTACCATGCCGGCAACTTCGCCGATGTTCTGAAGCACGTTGTGCTGGCTCTGTGCCTGCAGCATTTGCGTCTGAAAGATACGCCGTTTCGCGTGCTCGACACCCATGCCGGCGCTGGCCTGTTCGACCTTGATGGCATCGAAGCCGGCAAGACCGGCGAATGGCGTGACGGTGTCGGCCGCATCCTGGCTGCCGATGCGCCGCCGCCGCCGCCCGCCATCATCGACCTGTTGGCGCCGTGGCTGGCGGCGATTGTTGCCAGCAATGACGGAGTGGCGGATCAATGGCATCGTTATCCCGGCTCGCCAGCGATCGCGGCGCATGCCTTGCGCCCCCAGGACAAGCTGGTGTTGTCGGAACTCCACCCGTCCGATCGCAACAGCCTGAGTGCCCTGTTCCGTCGCGATGAGGCGGTCAAGGTCGTCGAGCTGGATGGCTGGATGGCGCTGCGCTCGTTCCTGCCGTTCCCCGAGCGGCGCGGTCTGATCCTGATTGATCCGCCCTATGAAGAGCGCGATGAGCTGGTGCGGCTGCCCGGGCGTCTGGCGCCCGCACTCAAGCGCTTTGCCAATGCCATGGTGATCATCTGGTATCCGGCCAAGTCGCCTGACGCTGTCGAACACTTGCACCGGGAAGTGCAAGCGCTGGGCGGCTTGAAGATCCTGCGCGCCGACTTGAGCGTGGGCATAGCGGGGGACGCGCCCGGATTGAGCGGTTGCGGCTTGCTGATCATTAACCCTCCCTGGACTTTGCCCGGGCAACTCAGGCAACTCATGCCGTTTCTGGCTGAGCGACTGGCGCAAGGACCTGACGCCAGCTGGAAAGTCGAGGCCTTTGGCATCTAATCGTCATTGCGGCTAGCGTAGCGCAGGAATTCTGGCTCAGAGTTCGCACGCGGCGCTGGCCTAGCATGTCTTGGATAGTGGGGAAGTCTGATCATGCGTCTCGGCGCGCGCGTCGTTGCATTGCTGGCATTGATCCTCGGAGTGGGAGGCTTCGTGACCTACGAACTGGCGCCATGGAAATGGCTGTCGACCGAAGTGACCGCAGGCTCGGCGTCACACATGCGCACCGAGATGATCTGGATCGAGAGCGGCGACCAGCGGCATCGCATTCAGGCGGAAATCGCCGGCACCGAGCGCGACCGTCAGATTGGCTTGATGTTTCGCAAGAGCCTCGCCGATGATTCCGGCATGCTGTTCATCTATCCGAAGGTGCAAGAGATCAGCATGTGGATGGAGAACACCTATGTGCCGCTCGACATGCTGTTTCTCAACGCTGACGGCACGGTGCATTCCATCGCCCGCGACGCCGAACCTTTGTCGCGTGCAGCGATCAACTCAGACGGCCCCGTCAAGGCGGTGTTGGAGCTGAAGGCAGGTACCGCCAGCCGCCTCGGCCTGATCCCCGGCAACCGCGTCCATGCCAGCGAACTGACAGGCCCGTAGGCCGGAAGAGGCCGTTGGGCCGTATGCCGCCGATCCCCGGCACGGCGCCAGCGTTCAACTTTGCCGTCAGCGGCCTTGCGAGAGGCGGTCGAGCTGGCGTTGCAGCGTCGCCAATTGCTCGCGCATGGCGGCGAGTTCGGCGTCCGGCTGCTTGGCTTTGTCACCACCCGCCGCGCCGTTGCGGGACTTGTCGGTCGTCGCCTCCGGTTTGCTGGTGGTGATCGGTTCAGCCGCCACGGGCAGGTCAGCTGCTGCCGTGCCATCGGGCCGGAACGGCGCCCAGAAGCGCTGCACGGACTGCTCGAACAGGGCCATGTTCTTGCGTGTGTGCTCCTGCATGGTTTCCACCATTGCCGCACCGAATGGCGCTTGGCCAAACGCCGGGAAGCCACGTCCGCCCCAGCTGTCGGTCATCTGCTTGCGGTATTTATCCTGCTCGCGCGTCAGCATACCGATGCTCAAGTCAAGGTAGGTGGGCACCAGCTGGCCAACGCTATCGCCGTAGAAGCGGATCAACTGCCGCAGGAAATTGACCGGTAGCAGCGTCTCGCCGCCGCGGTTTTCCTGCTCAAGGATAATCTGCGTCAGGACGCTATGGGTCAGGTCTTCGCTGGTCTTGGCGTCGTAGACGACGAAGTCACGTTCAGCCTTGACCATCACGGACAAATCTTCGAGCGTCACGTAGGTGCTGGTCTCGGTATTGTAGAGTCGGCGGTTGGCATATTTCTTGACGACTACCGGTTTCGGTGTCTCGTCCATGGGACGGACCTTTCTGGTCGGGCGCATTTGGTGCTGCGCAGCATGCATGTTGCGACATCATAGCACACAGTGCTGCAAAGCAGTAAGGGCCGCGTTCGCAACCGTGCGTGCCGGCTAGTGTTGAAGCGCCAGAGCCGCCCGCGCAAAGAAGTCTGGGCCGCCGAAATTACCCGACTTGAGCGCCAGGGCGAGGGGCGGGCCGGTAGGCAGCCGCAAGGCCCCGAGTGCCGGGATGCCGGGGTCGATCTCTGGTCCAAGATCAAACGCCGTGATGCCCAGGGCCGACACGACCGCGCCCGAGGTTTCGCCACCGGCGATGATCAAACGTTCAAAGCCGGCCGCAGCGAGTTGCACGGCGACCTCGCCAAACAGCCGTTCCAGCCGTTCCGCCAGGGCGTCGCGCCCATGCAGGCGTTGCTGTGCGGCAACGACATCCGGATCAGCGGTGGAGTAGATCAGGGGGAGTGCGTCGCGGTGCTCGATGGCAAAGGCCGCGACTTGATCAGCAGTGACGGCTCCGGTCATGACGCCGTTAATGTCGATCGCCAACGCTGGATGACCGGCTCTGTGCGCCGCGATCTGCCCGCGTGTCGCCGCCGAGCAAGAGCCGGCTAGGATCGCGGCGGCACCCTTGGCGCCACGAAAAACCGATGCGCCAGAGTGCAGCAGGCCACTGGCACGGAAGTTGTCAGCCAGACCCAGCGCAATGCCGGAACCGCCGGTTAGCAGGGTATGAGCAGCAGCAGCGGCGCCAAGCACGCGCAAGTCGTTGTCGCTGATCGCATCGGCAATCAGCAGGGTCGTGCTGGCCGCCGCTGCCGCCGCTGCAACCGCCGCCGCGCCTTGGCGCACGATGGCGTGCGGGATCAAACCGACGGCGCCGCTGCATTGCCGGGCCAGCCAGCGCCTGAGATCGGGATCGGTCATCGGATTGAGCGGATGCCGCTCGAGTCCCGATTCCGACAGCAACCGGTCGCCAACGAACAAGTGACCCTGGTAAACCGTGCGGCCAGCGCCGGGGAACGCCGGGCAGCACAGCACGCCGCGCGCGCCGAGCCGCCTAGCCAAAGCCTCGGCGACGGGGCCTATATTGCCATCGGCCGTCGAATCGAAGGTCGAGCAGTATTTGAACACAAACTGTCGCGCGCCGCTGGCTCGCAAGTAATCCAGTGCTCGCAAAGATTGCGTGATGGCATCCCCGGCGGCGATTGAGCGCGACTTCAACGCCACCACGCTAGCATCGTATGGGGCATCGCCGGGTGGCTCGGCCGGCACGCCAATCAGCAGCCGCGTCGCCATGCCGCTCGTGGTTAGCGTATTGGCGATGTCACTGGCGCCGGTGAAATCGTCGGCAATAACTCCCAGCAGCATGGCGCAATCCCTTCAGCTTGTGCGTTGGCGGATTAGCCCTTCCTGGGCGAGCGAGGCGATCAGGCGGCCGTCGCGGCTGAACACCTGACCACGGCAAAAGCCGCGGCCGTCTTGGGCGCTGGGGCTTTCATGGGCGAACAGCAGCCAGTCGTCGGCGATCGCCGGGCGATGAAACCACATGGCGTGATCAAGGCTGGCAGCTTGGATGCGTGGGTCGCCGATCAGCGTGCCATGCGTCACCAGCGAGGTATCGAGCAGCGAATAGTCGGACGCGAAGGCAAGCACACAGTCGTGTAGCACGCGGTCAGCCGGCAGCGGCTGGCGGGCGCGCATCCAGACGTGCTGCACCGGCGCGCGGGGGCCCTTGCGCGTGAAGCGGTCGAACTCGACAAGCCGCATTTCTATTGGCCAACCGCGATCGAGCATGTGTTTGAAGCGGGCCGGCAACATGGCCAGTAGCGCTGTCTCGTCCGGCAGATCATCGGGCAGCGGCACGTTGGGCATCACTGCCTGATGCTCGAAACCGGGTTCGGACTTTTGGAATGAGACGGACATGGCAAAAATCACTTCAGCGGCTTGCCGGGCGACGACGCGGCGCGTGGTGAAGCTGCCGCCATCGCGCAACCGCTCAACTTCCAGGCGCACGGGCACCGCCGGATCGCCCGGCCTGAGGAAGTAGCTGTGCAGCGAATGCACGGCGCGATCTTCCACAGTCGCCGACGCCGCACGCAATGCCTGCGCCACCACCTGGCCGCCATAGATGCGCGACCAGCCGTTGGCCGGGCTATGGCCGTGGAACACATCGGGTTCAACCAGGTGCACAGTCAGGATTGCAATGAGGTCGGAATTATCCGGCGGCGTCATAGCGTAACCTCGGTTCGCTCAAGCGACATGAGTTGCCGCTAGGCTGTTAGCGGCCGCGCCCCAGGATTACAACGCCAGCGACCACCAACGCCATGCCAAGCCCGTGCCAAATGGAAAATGGTTCGGCGAGGATCAGCACAGCAAGCAGCGTTGTCGTGACCGGGCCGGAGCTGCCCGAGACGCTGGTGGCGCTGGCGCCGATCCGGGCGATTGCTTCGGAGATCAGGAACGACGGGATGACGGTCGCCACAATTGCCAATCCGATCGCCAGCAGCCAGTCACGGGGGGCCAGCGCTAGCGCGCTCAAGTCGCTGACAATCAGGTACTGCACCAGGATCGGCATGGAACTCGTCGCCATCACCAGCGAGGTGAACAGGCCGCTGCCCATGCGCTCGATCGGCCGCCGGCTCAGCACCAAGTAGAGCGCGTAGGTGACAGAGGAGGCCAGCACCAGTGTGGTGCCGAAGACAACTTGCGAGCCAAAGCTGGTCAGGTCCGTGACGAACAGCAAAGCCAACCCGGCATAGGTGAACAAGAGCGCCAGCAGCAACGGCCGCGTCAGCCGCTCGCCAAACCACCACCAGCCGATCAGCGCAACAATGGTCGGGTAGGTGAACAGGATCAGCCGCTCGAACTGGGCGGTGATGTATTGCAGGCCCCACAGGTCAAAGGTGCTCGCCAGCCAATAGCCAATCAAGCCAACGCCGATCGCCTCCAACAGCGTGGCACGGCTGAAGTTCGTCGCCAGTCCCTTGCGCCGCCGCTGCGCCAGCGCGTACCAGGCGAAAGCTAGATAGAATGGGATCGACAATCCCATCCGCAACATCAATTGCGTCGCGGCATCAACACCATCGGCATATAGCAGCTTGATGAAAATCGGCTTGGTCGAGAACAGGAACGCGCCAACCAGCGCCATCGCCAGGCCAACCGGATCGAGCGTTGGCGATTTGACGATTGGAGCCATGGGCGGGACAGTCTGGGTATCGGTGCCGGTGGAAACGGGAGACACTACGGCTCCAGCCTCAGGACGCGGCCGTCGTCCGAATCCGTTAGCAGCCAGAGCGCGCCGTCGGGCCCCTGGCGAACATCGCGAATGCGTTCGCCGAGGTCTTCCAGCAGGGTCTCCTCGGCGGTGACGCGGCCGTTTGTCAGCGTCAGCCGGCGCAGGGATTGGCCGGCCAGGGCGCCGACGAAGAGATTGCCTCTCCACTCGGGGAACAGGTCGCCCGTGTAAAAGGTCATGCCCGATGGCGCAATCGAGGGGTCCCAATAATGGATCGGCTGCTCCATGCCCGCCTTGGCTGTGCCGACCCCGATTGTCGCCCCAGAGTAATCGCGGCCAAAGGTGATGATTGGCCAGCCGTAGTTCTTGCCAGCTTCCGGGCGATTGACCTCGTCGCCGCCGCGCGCGCCATGCTCCACGGTCCACAGCAGGCCGGTCGCTGGGTCAATAGCCGCACCTTGCAGGTTGCGGTGACCATACGACCAGATTTCCGGCAGGGCGTCCGGTTTGCCAAGGAAGGGATTGTCGTCGGGCACGGAGCCATCGGGCCGGATGCGGAGGATTTTGGCGATATGCGTGCTGACGTCCTGGGCCTTGGCGCGCAGTGTAAAGCGATCGCCGGTGGTGATGAACAGCGCGCCATCAGGCGCGAACGCCAGTCGCGAACCAAAATGCGCCGAGCTTTTGAAGGCCGGTTGCTGCTGAAAGATCACTTTGACATCGCTCAGCGCGCCACCCGTACCGGTCAAGGTCAGTTTGCCGCGCGCCACCGCCGTGGCGTTGCGGTCCTTGCCGCGCGGTTCGGCGAACGACAGGTAGATCAGACTGTTGTCGGCGAACTTCGGATCTAGCGCGATATCTAACAACCCGCCTTGCCCGCGTGCATCGACTTCGGGAATGCCTGTCACGGGCTCCGAAAGTGAGCCGTCACGCGCCACCACGCGCAAGCGTCCGTCGCGCTCGGTCACCAGCAAGCGCCCGTCCGGCAGGAATTGCATGCCCCAAGGATGTACCAGACCCTTGGCGATCGTCTCGACCTTGAACGCGGCGGCAGCGGCGGCGGGTGCATTGACCAGCCCAAGGCTGAGGGCAACCGCCAGAAGGCCACGCACAAGGCTTGCATTCAGGGACATGGTGAGGCACTCCGGATTTAGCGATTCTCCAGCCAACATATAGGTGACGCATGAGCGGGGCGTCTGTTCCTTTCCGGAAAATGAACGGTCTGGGCAATGACTTTGTCGTGCTCGATGCGCGCGCCGCCAAGCTCGCCGTGACGCCGGAGGCTGTGCAGCGCATCGCCAACCGCAAAACTGGCATCGGCTGCGACACGGTGATCGTGCTGGAATCGTCGCGCGCCGCCGACGTCTTCATGCGCATTTACAATGCCGACGGCACCCAGGCCGAGGCCTGCGGCAACGCCAACCGCTGCATCGCCAAGCTGATCGCCAGTGAAAGCGCGGTCGCCCGGCCAACCATCGAGACCCTGGCCGGTGTCGTGTCGGCCGTGGTCAACGCCGATGGCAGCGTCACAGTAGATATGGGCGTGCCGAAATTCGGCTGGCAGGAGATTCCGCTTGCCGAGCCGTTTCACAATACGCGGATGATTGAGCTGCAGATTGGCCCGATTGACGCGCCGGTGCTGCACTCGCCGTCCGTGGTCAATGTCGGCAACCCGCATTGCGTCTTCTGGGTCGAGGATGTTGCCGCGCACCAGCTCGACCGGTTCGGCCCGATCCTCGAAAACCACCCGATCTTTCCCGAACGCGCCAATATTTCCTTGGCCCAGGTGGTTAGTCCCTCGCATCTGGTACAGCGGGTGTGGGAGCGTGGCGTTGGCTTGACTCAAGCCTGCGGCACCGGTGCCTGCGCCGCGGCGGTGTGCGCGGTACGCAAAGGCTTCACCGAGCGGAAAGTGCGCGTCACCCTGCCTGGTGGCGACCTGATGATCGAGTGGCGCGAGGTTGACGATCACATGCTGATGACCGGCCCCGCCAACCTGGACCACGAGGGCGTTGTCGAGCTTTAGCTGTTAGCCTTCTCCGTCAGCTGATCATCCCGGATAAACCCATGCCCCAGGCCTATGGCCTTTACAGCCACATCCAGGCGAACCGGTTGCGCTCCGTGTTCCTGCTGGCGGCATTTGTGCTGTTGCTGCACGTGCTGTTGTTCTCGCTGCTGATGATCCTGGAGGCTCTGTCCGGCGGCGGCTTCGACGAGATCGTGGCAGCGGCGGCGGCCAGATTCGCGGGCTCCTGGCCAGTTGCGGCGTTGGCTGCCGCCATCTGGTTCGCGATTGCTTGGTTCTCGCACGCCACGCTGATCCGGCTTGCGAGTGGCGCCCGCGGTGTCACGCGGGCCGAAGCTCCGCAGCTTTACAACGCCCTGGAGAACCTGTGCATCTCGCGCGGCATCACCATGCCGAACCTGCAGATCATGGAAACGCCAGCGCTCAATGCCTATGCGTCGGGCCTGCGCGAAGGCCAATACACCATCGCCGTGACGCGCGGCCTGATCGACAAGCTGGAGCCTGCCGAACTCGAAGCTGTATTGGCGCACGAGCTGACGCACATCCGCAACAAGGACGCACAGCTGATGGTGATCGCCATTATCTTCGCTGGCGTGTTTGCGTTCTTTGGCGACCTGCTGATTGGCCGTTGGGACTTTCCCTATGGCTGGTCACCGACACGCCGGCCCGGCAACAGCGGCACATCCGGCTATCGGCCCGACGCAGCGTCCGGGTCGAACTCGCCCAGCCGCTCAAGTGGCGGCTCGCGGCGCGATGGCGATCGCGACAGCGGCATTGGCAGCGGCGCCCTGATCGCGATCGCGGTCGCCATTGCCATCATCCTGATCACCTGGGGCGTCTCCACCATGATCCGGCTGGCGCTCTCGCGCTCACGCGAATACCTCGCCGACGCCGGCTCCGTAGAACTGACCAAAAACCCTGACGCGATGATCGGTGCCTTGCGCAAGATCGAGGGACACGCGACCTTCAACGTCCCCTCACGCCTGGAAGCCTTCTTCATCGAAAACCCGGTCAAGAGCAGCCTTTTCGGCATCTTCTCAACTCACCCGACGATCGCCTCCCGCATCGCCGCCATCACGCAATATGCCGGCGGCAAGGAGGCGGTGGGGACATGAATTGTCCGCGCCTCTATCCCTGCTCCTTCATCTTCGCTGCCAGTGCCTCGTCGATCGCGTCGGCACGGAGTTTGGCAGGGCGGGCCAGGATGCGAGCGAGGTAATGCTCGAACGAGGGGCGCAGGTCGATCAGCTTGAACTGCGAAGTCCAGGCAATCTGTGAGCCAACGAACACGTCCACTGCCGAGAATGTGCCGCCCGCGAAATAGTCGTTCTGGCCGAGATGCGCGTCGAGCACATTTAGGACATCTTCCAAGCTGCCGTAACCGACATTGGCACCTTTGTCGGGCGGCGTGACAAAGCCCATGCCCTTGTTTGTCGAGGCGGCATCGAACGGGCCGGCGCCGAACAGCATCCAGCGCAAGTAAGGTCCGCGCGCCGGGTCGGAAAGCTTGGGCGCCAGTGCGGCCTTGGGGAAGGCGTCGGCTAGGTACAGGCAGATCGCGGCGTTCTCGGTGACGACCACGCCGCCGTGCGTGATTGCCGGCACTTTGCCCATTGGGTTGATGGCGCGGTAGGCGGGCGCCTTCATGGTCGTGCCGTATTCCATGATTTCGGTGCGGTAGGGCTGGCCAGTCTCCTCCAGCATCCAGCGGGCGATGCGACCACGTGACCAAGGATGGGTGTAGAGCACCAGTTCGCCAGTCATGGTTGGTTCCTTGTGAGTGCAAACGTGAGCGGGGACACAAAACTCAGGTCGGCGCCAACGGCCGCCAATTCGCCACGAGATCAACGGTCGCCGAATTGAGTATTGTGTCCCCGGACCGGCCTTGCGGTCAACCCAAGCGCCGTCCCTCGGCGTTCAATAGGACTATGTCGGCGGGTGCGATCACTGCCTCGCACAGATCGCCCTCGCGCAGCACCGGGCCGTCGATCAGGGCGACTGCCTGTAAGCGCTGGCCGAACGCCTTCACCTGATAAGCAGCAGTGCCGCCGAGATAGGCGGTAGCGAGGATGCGGCCGGGCGCGCGATTGCCACCGCTAACATCCGCACTTGGTGCGGTATTGCGTGGCAACACGCCAATCCTCTGCGCGCGGATCACGGCAGTCACCGTCGCGCCCACTGCGGCGACTGTTGCCGTTGCGGCGGCCTGCAAGCGATGTCCGTTGCCAATGTCGATGTCCAGGCGATCCGCAGCACTGCCCGCCACGGTGCCGGCCAGCATGTTGGATTGGCCGAGAAAACCGGCGACGAACTTTGTCTCCGGCCGCCGGTAGACTTCCTCGGGCGTGCCGGACTGCTCAATGACGCCGTGGTTCATGACGATGATGCGGTCCGATAGCGCCAGCGCCTCCTCCTGGTCGTGCGTGACGAAGATGGTGGTGATGCCGACCTCGCGCTGGATCGCCTTGAGTTCGATGCGCATTTCCTCGCGCAGATGCGCGTCGAGCGCCGACAATGGCTCGTCGAGCAGCAGCACGTCCGGCTCGATGACGATGGCTCGGGCCAGGGCGATGCGCTGCTGCTGGCCGCCCGACAATTCCGAAGGTAGCTTCTTTTCGACGCCCGGCAGCCGCACCGTCGCCAGCGCCCGCGTCACCTTTTCGGCGATCACCGAGCGCGCCGCGCCACGATACTTCAGTCCGAACGCGACATTGTCGAAAATGCTCTTATGCGGAAACAACGCATAGTTCTGGAACACCAGCCCGATATTGCGCTTGTGGATCGGCACATCATTGACCAGCCGCCCGGCGATGGAAATGTCCCCCGCCGTCGGCTGCACCAGCCCGGCAATGGAGCGCAGAATGGTGGTCTTGCCGCAACCCGATGGCCCGAGCAGCGTCACGAACGAGCCCTTGTCGATGTCGAGATCGACATTCCGGACGGCGACGAAATCGCCATAGGCCAAGGTGACGGCGCGCAAGGACACAGCAGGCAAGGTCATGGTCGGCGGGCTTTCGTGGCGCTGTCAGTCTCGGTGCAAGGCTACAACAGCAGCGCGGCGGGGACAGCAGAATTGCAGAGGGCGGCACTTCGCGAAGTCATCGCGCGACCGGCGGCCCGTGTTGCGGTAAGCGCCCCGCATGGTAGTTTGCGAGATGAACCATGGCTCAAACGCGTGCAAAGTCATATCGGCTCAGTCCTCAGGAATACCTGCAGGGCGAGGCAGATAGCCGGGTGCGCCACGAATTTGTGGACGGTGTTGCCTACGCGATGGCGGCCGGCTCGCAGGATCACAGCACGCTTGCTGGTCAGGCGAATGCAGCGCTACTGTCACAGGTTGCGCCGCCGTGCCGGGTATTTGTGTCCGACATGCACCTGAAGGCGGCGCTCAATGACGCTGACGTTTACTAACATCCTGATGTCATGGTCGCCTGCACCGATCGCAATCCGGATCGCTACACCATCGAAGCGCCGGAGTTGATCCTGGAGGTGCTGTCGCCAAGCACGGAGCGCATCGACCGCAGCGAAAAGTTCGCCGCCTACACCGGGCTGGCGTCGCTGCAAGTCTATGTCCTGGTGCACCAATCGCGCCGGCAGGTTGAGATGTTCCGGCGGAGCACCGGCTGGCAGCCCGAGGTGTTTGACGAAGGCCGGCTGGAGCTGCCCGAGGTTGGCGCCGGCCTGGACATCGGGGAATTGCACAGCCGGATAGATTTAACCGAGGCGTGAAAGCTACTGCACATGCGCCGCTCAGGTCCCGAACCGGCATCGGCGGCGCCGGATAGCGGCCAACCTTGAGGTTCCAATATGCCCATGAGCGCCGGTCGATGTTGCCCGGCGGGCCACGAGTCGTCCGCGTGCGCATTCATGATCGGCGAGATGCGAGGTAGTTCCTGCATCCGCCAGTTTGATCGTCAATGCGCGTCCGCCCCTTACACACCCGCCAGCCTTGCCAGATCGGGCGTCACGGCGTCGATAGCGCGGCCGAAACGGTCGACGGCTTCCTCGGCCTCAAGCCGTGTCATGGTCAGTGGCGGCGAGAACGACGTGACCTCGATGAACGGCAGGGCACGGGTCAGCACGCCATGCTCCAGGGCCTTGGCAGCAACCAGCCGGTGCGCGCCCTGCTTGAAATCGAACAGCGTGCGCGACTTGGCGTCGGCGACGTATTCCACGGCAAGCATCGGGCCGATGCCGCGGATGTCGCCAACGTGCGGGTTGCCGCCAACACGGTCCTGCAGGCACTTGAGCAGATAGGGGCCAACATCAGCGCCGTTGGCGACCAGGTCCTCGCGCTCCATGATGGCGAGATTGACCAAGCCGATGGCGCCTCCGGTCGGGTGGCCGGAATAGGTGAAGCCATGCATGACCGGCCCGAAGTTCGGGCTCTCATCCTTCAGCACCTGCCAGATCTTGTCCGAAATGATGGATGCCGACACCGGGAAGTAGGCCGAAGTGATGCCCTTGGCGAGCGTCACGATATCGGGCTCCAATTGCATACCGCCGGTCGCGAACCAAGTGCCGGTGCGGCCAAAGCCAGTGATGACTTCGTCGACAATGAACAGGATGTCGTGGCGCTTCAGGATCGGCTGCAGCTTCGCGAAATAGCCCTTCGGTGGCAGCATCACGCCGCCGGTGCCCATCACGGGTTCGGCGATGAAGGCGGCGATCGTCTCTGGCCCCTCGCGGGCGATGATACCCTCGATTTCGGCGATCATCCGATCGGTGAACTGGTCTTCAGTCTCGCCCGGCTTGGCGAAGCGGTAGTAATGCGGGCACGACGTGTGGATCACTCCGTCGATCGGCACGTCCCAAGCCTTGTGGTAGGCAGCGATGCCGGTCAGGCTGGCGGCCGCATAGGTCAAGCCGTGATAGGCGCCCTGGCGCGAGATCACCTTCTTTTTGGCGGTGCGGCCAAGCAGATTGTTGTAGTAGCGCACCAGCTTGTAATTGGTGTCGTTGGCGTCAGAACCCGAACAGCCGAAGAAGACTTTTGACAGCTGTGGTGCGTTGGCCTTGTCATGGAACAGCTGCAGCACCTTTTCCGCCAGCCGGATGATCGGGCTGTTAGATGCGCCACCGAACAGGTGGTAGTAGGCCAGTTCGTCGATGGACGCTTTGGCCGCCTCGGCGATCTCGGTGCGACCGTAACCGATGTTGACGCTCCACAGGCCAGCGCAACAATCGATGATGTCGCGGCCCTTGTGGTCCGTCAGCCGAACTCCCTTGCCGCCAGTGACGATGAAAGGTCCTTTGACCAGATGATCAGCCACCGACGTCATCGGATGGAACAGGCTCTCGCGGTCAATGTCCTCCGGCGAGACATTGCGCAGATCGAGATCGTCCATGGCGCGCTCCTTGAAGGGCCGGGGGCTCTTGCATCCGGCCTAGCAGCGCGCGCCGCGAACGGCAATTGTGGAATCCGAGGGTTAAGCCAGCCGGGGTAGGCAGCAAGTGTCAGGCACTCACGCGCTGGCGAGCGCTTGCCACTTGGTTGAGGGTGGTGGGCGCGCTGGTGCCGGACCCCGGGTTATCACCGCTATGGCTTCAACAGACTGGCCAATTGCGCCAGGCTGGCGCCCAGCCCAAACCAGTTGTTGTCCTTCGGCAGCAAGCGTTCGTTGAGCAAGCTGGCGAGATCGACGGTGCGGAAGGCTTCGAAGAAGGTCCATGGCGGCGGCGAGAACCATACCGCCAGCGCCAGCGCGGCGGCCATCGCGACCGAAGCGCCAGGGCGGTCAAAATCGAATGGCTTGATGGCGGTGCCGAACGAGGCCTTGACGCGCTCGTTGTAGACATCGACGCTGTAGAGTTCGTCGAGCACCAAGTGGGTGATGTAGCCGAGCGCCATGAACGCGCCGCCAAGCCAGGCAAGTGCCGGCGTCGCGCCAAACATCTGCACGAACACCACCGCCGTCAACGTAGCAAAGAAAGCCGCCGCCAACAGCGAGTGGAAAATGCCGCGATGCCGTGAGATGCGGTGGAACAGGGCATGACCGCCGAAGCGAATGATGACAAACGTGCCGAGCCAGATCAGCCACATCTCGATGATGGAATAACTGACACCGATGCGGAACAGCACGGCAAAGGATAGGAACAGCGCCAGCCCCAGGAAGATTGCATGCGAGGGCCGTGACTTTTCCAGGTCAACGTCGGGCAGCACGGAGCCGAAGGCGCCGGTCAGCGCCAGCGTCAGCAATTCGGTCGGCGTCACCACATTGGCGGCAAGCGTCAGCGTTGCCGCTGCCGCGCTAACGACGGTGCCGACGCCGATATGGGTCGCAAAATTGGCCATGGCTGCTGGTGCTCCTCCGTTGCCGGAATGCACAACATCTGATTCGCCGTCCGCGAACAGGGCAGGGATGTGGCGAGACTGTGGACAACACACGAGCGGGATGCTGCTCCCCCTGCGTTCGCCCGGCGACGGATCACCGACGCGGCGCCCTGAGCAAACGCGGCACCTTGCCAGTGGCGCCGCCGGCTTCAGCGACCAGGAAATCCTTGACGCGCGGCAAGCGGTCGACCAAGCCGACACCAACGCCGCGCATAGCTCGGCCAATTGGCCCAGTTGTCGAGAACACGCGGTTGAGCCCGTCCATGGTGGCGCTTGAAGACACGGAGTCAAAGCGCCGCCACTTTTCGTAGCGCTCCAGTACGTCACCAGCGCCAATGTCGAGGCCGAGCCGGGTGGCGTCGACCAGCACATCCGTCAGTGCCGCCACATCGCGCAGGCCAAGATTCAGGCCCTGACCAGCAATCGGATGCACCGAGCGTGCCGCGTCGCCCATGACCGCCAGTCGCTGGCCGATAAAGCGTCGGACGAGATGCATGCGCAGCGGCCATGGCAGCATCGGGCCTTCTGCTTCCAGGCGGCCCAGGACGCCACCAAAGCGCAGCTCCAGTTCAACCAGAGCCGCCGCCGGTTCGAGCGCCAGGATGCGCGCGGCTGCATCCGTGGTTTCGGTCCAGACAATGGCCGAGGTGTGCCCGCCCCTGAGCGGCAGGATCGCGAACGGCCCCGCCGGTAGGAAGTGCTGCCGCGCCACGCCCTCGTGCGGCCGCTCATGGCGGACACGGGTGACAAGTGCCGTCTGCGGATAGTCCCAGCCCACCAGCTGGATGCCAGCCTTGTCGCGCAGCAGCGAGTTGCGGCCGTCGGCAGCCAGTGCGAGCCGGGCGCGGATCGACGTGCCGTCGTCGAACTCAAGAGCCGCGCCATGGGCATCGGCCGTGAAACCAGTTACGCCGCGCGCGATCGCGGTGACGGTGGCGCCAGCCAGCGATGCATTGAGTGCCACCGTCAGCGTCTCAGCCGGCACGATCCAACTCGCCGGATCGCCAGAAGCCAGAGCATTGTCATAGGAAAGCGCCGTTCGCCGCACCGGGCTGTCGAGGTCTGCATCGGCGATATCGATGCGCGCGACGGCTTGCGCGTGTGGCTCGATGTACGGCCACAGGCCCAGCGCCCGGCACAGATTGACCGACCCCGCCGACAGCGCGAAAGCGCGGACATCGGCGGCTGGCACAGCCTTCGCGCGACCAATGACCAGCCCAATCGCCGCCCCAGGCAATCCCCGTGCCAAGGCTAAGGCTGCCACGACGGCGACCGGCCCGCGGCCAACAATCGCAATATCGAATACGTCGGTGGACATGGCGGGCTACTTTTTAGAGACTGATACGGCATTGATGTAAGCGGTTGCTTGAGGTCTGGCAAAGCCTGGAGATGGCGTAACTTCGCTTTGCCTTTGAGCTAGACGCTCTTGCTCCGCGCGGCACCAACGATACTGATCAGCTGGCGGTACCACCAGATCTGGTGGCGGAACTCCTTGACGGTCACTTGATAATTCAGCCCCGGCCAGAACCGCGACACGCCAATGCTGACTCAACTTTTGGCGGATTGCTTACTATAAGGTTCTAGATTGGAGATAATGGCCCGGGCGGTTGGTGGATCCTCGACGGGCCTGCTCTGCATTTTGCCAGCGATTCAGCGGTGCCTGACATCGCTGGATGGCGGCGCGAGACCATGCCAGCTCTTCCCGCAATCGCCTGGATCGATCTTGCGCCGGACTGGGTCCGCGAAGTTGTTTCGCCTTCCACCGAGCGCCATAACAGGGTCGAGAAGCAGGACTTGTCTGGCCGCCAGGGCGTGCATCACCTTTGGTCTGTCGATCCGATCACGCGCCTGCTGGAAGTCTTTGAGCTGTCGGACGGCAAGTGGCTGCTCTCAAGTGGCTGCTCTCAAGTGGCTGCTCTGGGCCGATTGAGCGCATCAGACTTTGGCGAGCCGGAGCGGCGAGGACTTGTCACGCTGGATCAAACCCTTGGCCTCAAGGTCAAGCTGCACACACTTGATCCACCAACCGGCTTTCTCGCCATTCGGGAACAGATCCGGCGACAAATGCGGCAGCACCGCCTGGCCGATTTCCGCCACTGTCAGTCCTGGTGCGGGCGGCAGGATTTTCAGTAAGGCAAGGCGCATGTCGCCATACTTGTCGGCGTCGACGTTGTACGATTTGCCTGGCTGAATGACATTTTCAACGGCAATTTTCGGCATGGGACTTGCCCTCATGTGATCGCCGGGGCGGTCAACTCAGTCCAGACAGCGCCTGCTTCAATTCCGCGAGATCGGCTTCGCCAAGCGGCAGCGCCGGCTTGCGGCAGATACCGACATCGCCGCCCATCAGGTTGGTCGCGGCTTTGACCGACGAATTGTAGTCGTGGGTCCAATAGAAGATCTGTGCCGGCAAGAGCCGCTGCCACAACGCCGCTGCTTGCTTGAGCTTGCCGCCAGCCACCAGATCATAAAGCTCGACGCACTCGCGCGGTGTCGCGTTGACGCCACCCCAGATGCAGCCAGCACATCCGGCGACCAGCGCCGCGTGCGCCAGCGTATCGCCGCCATTGAATACCCGGCCGCCGGTCGCGATTAGCTGTTGGATGCGCGTGAAGTCGCCGGTGCTGTCCTTGATGTACTGGATGTTGTCGATCGCCAGCAATCGCTTGAACAGCTCCGGCGTAATGTCACGATTGGTGTTCTGCGGAATGTTGTAGACGATCAGAGGCGTCTTCACCGTCTTGGCGACATGCTCGTAATGCCACATCACGCCATCCATGGTCGGCCCCTCGAAATACGGCGGCAGCACCATCACGGCATCGGCGCCGGCG
>JANNSA010000202.1:0-14150 GCA_031402115.1 Hyphomicrobiaceae bacterium
CACTTTTCGGCGGCGTCCGGACCAGCATTGGCAATCATCGATGCGACCAGGGCGACATTGTAAGTGTGTTGCCCAGAGCGCGTGCAGATCTTGCCGCGCCATTTCGGATCGGCCAGTTCCTCGTAGGTGATCGCTGTCGCCGCCACCCGCTCGCGCGACGCAAAGATGACACGGGCGCGCCGTGTCAGCCCGAACCATTGGCCATCCGGATCACGAAACGCCGCTGGGATCGCAGCTTCCAGCGCCGGTGACCTGAGTTTAGCGGCGATACCGGCGTCGCGCGCCTGTGTCAGCAAGCCGAACTCGTTCGTCAGCATGACGTCGGCGGGGCTGTTGGCGCCTTCCGCCTTGGCGCGCTCGATCAGACCGTCCTTGGCGAACACGGTGTTGACCTGGATGCCGGTTTCGGCGGTGAACTGCTTGAGCAGTGGATCAATCAGCGCCGGCTCGCGGAACGAGTAGATGTTGACGCTGCCGGCGGCGTTCACTGCCGTTGCCGGCAAGGCGAGAGTACCTAGGACTGTCGACAACAGCGCGGATGTGACGACGAGAAGGCGAGCCCGATCGGGCTTACGAGGCTTTGTCATAGTGTCTCCAATGACCGAAGTTCAAGGCTTCGGAATCGGGGTTGCGAAACGCCATCGTCAGGATGGCGGGGATACTCATAACGGCTCGCGGCCCCGATGTCTTGCGGCGGATCGCAAGTGCGACGCCAGTGGCGATAATCCCGGCAGTGACGATGCGTTCCCCCTTGTGCCGATAGGATGGCTCGTGCGAAACCTCGCGGATATAGCTTGCCGATGCTGCGATCGGCGAGCGCCCCCCTTGATGTCGCCGGAGACCGATCATGGTTCAGTGGAAAGACCAGCGCCCTAGCAAGAATGTCGAGGACCGGCGCGGCGAAGAAGGCGACATGGCCGACATGGGCGGCATGCAGTTCCCGGGTGGCCGCGGCATGCGCATGCCGGGCGGGCGCTCTGGCGGCGGCATGAGCATCCTTGGGCTGGTCATCGTTGCCGGCTTGATGTGGATGTTCGGCGGCAGTCTGAGCGATATTCTCGGCACCGTACTGGGCGGGGGCAATGGTTCGTTCCCGATGCCCCGCGTCGATCAGGGCGGCAATAGTCTGCCCAAGCTGGATATTCCGGGACTGCCGGGGTCGCGCAAAGTGGCCTTGCCGGGCGGAGCCGGAGGTCAGATAACGCCGAATGATGACGCCAAGGCGTTCGTCACCAATGTGCTGGGTTCCACAGAGGACACCTGGAGCCAAGTGTTCCAGAGCTTTGGCAAACAATATCGCGAGCCGGGTCTGGTGGTGTTCTCGGACCAGACTACATCAGCCTGCGGCCCAGGCCTGTCGGCGATGGGGCCTTTTTATTGCCCCCTGGATCAGAAGGTCTACATCGACCTGACTTTCTTTCAGGACTTGAAGTCGCGCTTTGGCGCGCCGGGTGATTTTGCGCAAGCCTATGTCGTGTCGCATGAAGTCGGGCATCACGTGCAGAAGCAGCTTGGCATCGCCGATCAGGTCCAGCGCTTGAAGGCGCAAGTCAGCGAAAAAGACGCCAATGCACTGCAGGTGCGCATGGAATTGCAAGCGGATTGCCTGGCTGGCGTGTGGGCGGCTTCGGCCGTCGCCAGTGGCAAGATGGTGCTTGAGCAGGGAGACATCGAAGAAGCGCTGAAAGCCGCGCAGCAGATCGGCGATGATCGCTTACAGAAGGCCGCCACCGGCCGCATCGTGCCGGATGCTTTCACGCATGGCAGCTCCGAGCAGCGCGAGCGCTGGCTGCGAAAAGGCATGGCATCTGGTGACCTGCAGGCCTGCGATACGTTCAACGTCGACCAGCTGTAAGGCAAGGCGAGACGGAGCGCTCTAACTCCAGCGCCGGTTCGACCACATCCACTGTTCGGGATGCTCGCGGATCCATGCCTCGAACTGGGCGTGCAGGGCCGCCGTGGTAGCGCGGACATCGTCGCCAGCATTCGCAGTGCGCTGCACTTTGAGTTCCTTGATCTCCAATTCGAAGCGGCTGGCCGTGCCAATCCGCACACAACGCGCCATCCAGATGCGTGACCCGACACGGCGGGCGATCATCGCGGGCGCTGGTGTCGACTTGGCGGCGTGACCGAAGAACGGCACTTCTATGCCTAAATGATCATAAAGGTCGGCAACGATGCCGAGCCGCCCGCCTTGACGCACGAAGTCCATGATCTGGCGTGCCGTCCGCTGCCCCTCGGCATGATCGGTGCGCGACGCTTTGCCCTTGGCCAGCAGGCCACCCGGAAACAGCGTGCGGCGCTGATCACGAAGATAGCGGTCGACATACGGGTTCTTGACCAGCCGGTAGACCGCAGCCGGATGCCAGCCAGCTTGCGTCATTGGCCAGGTCGAGAGTTCCCAATTGCCCATATGCAGCGTCACACCGACGGCAGGCCCCATCTTGCCGCGATAACGGCTGAACAGGGTTTCACTCATAAAGGTGAAGCGGTTTGGATCGGCGATGATGCGGTCAAGCTGCATGGTCTCGGCCATCACGCGGCCGAGATTGCCCCACATCTTGTGGATGATGCGCGCACGCTCAAGTTCCGGCATGTCCGGGAAAGCCCGAGCGATGTTGGCGAGCGCCCGCTTCTGCCGCTTGCCAAAAGGTGCCAGCGTTTGCCAAGCGCGCGCCGAAAAGCCGGTGGCCACACTGAGCGGCATCAGCCGGACGATCCAGACGATCGTTCGCAGTAGGCCATATTCCAGGCGCTGGCGTAGGTCGGTTAGGGCTAACATCAAAGTCCGCGCCAGCAAATCATGCTCATCATAGCCAAGCGCTTACCCGGCAAGGACCGCCGCGCCAAGGGGACATGATGGTCATCGAGCCCGATCGGAACCGAAGTTAGGCCGTGACGATGTGCTCGATGAATTTCGTGTCCCCGTTCCCGGGTACAGGCGGTGCCGCGTGGCTGGCCGCACGGCTGTTTACGGGGACACGAACTTAATACTGGCCGGCGGCGGCGCATGAGCGTCAACACCTGCCGGCCAGTATGAACATCATGCCCCCTGCTAAAACCACCCGCGATGGGGCATCGCGGGCGGTTTGCGGGTGAAAGTCGAGCAGCGGCTTACCAGCCGCCCATGATGATCAAGGCGGATTCGCCGCCATTCTGCGACACGTCGGCATTGGTGTTCTTGCCGAGCTGGATGATGCCCAGCGCGTTGTTGCCGTTCTGCTGCGAGGCGGTCGCCGTGTGGCCGTCGCCGTCCTGGAAGATGCCGGCGGCGTTGTTGCCGCCAGACTGGCTGAGGCCAGCCGCGTTGTTCTTGCCGCGCTGCTTGATCTTTGCGTAGTTTTTGCTGTTCTTGATCATGTTCAGGATTTGCAGGCCAGCCTGCAAGTTCCTGGCGTCCTTGCCCTTCGGCTTGATCTTGATGCTGACGCTGCCACCAGCTTCGGCGGCCGTGACCGGGATCAGCGTCGCAGCGCCTAGCGACAAAGTCATCAGTCCGGCGGCAATCATTGAGCGGAGGGCGATCATCGGGGAAACTCCTGAAGGGCGCTTGTTGGTCGATCCAGAGGGCCGCTGCTGCCGCGACCGATGCCGAGACAATGCCAGCCTCAGCCTGAACGCCTGCGGAAGGGTTTGTTCATTTTCCGGTCATGGAAGGGGAGGGGACTTGATGGTCATCGAGCCCGATGGGCATCTGAGTTGGGCCGTAGCGGCGCGCTCGATGAGCTTCGTTTCCCCGTTCAGAGGCACTGCCGGTGCCGCGCGGGAAGCGCCTTGGTCTGTAACGAGGGCCCGCAACGAGGACACGACGCTCATACTGGCCGACGGCGGTGCCCCATTGCGAGCCCGTGTCAGCCCGTATGAACATCTCGTCCCCAACGGGAACCGCCCGCGACCGGGGGGGGGATCGCGGGCGGCCCATGGGCCAGGGAGCTGAGGGGGTGCAGCCTTAGGAGTACCGCTCAGTTTTACCAGCCGCCCATGATGATCAGGGCTGATTCGTCGCCGTTCTGCGACACGTCGGCATTGGTGTTCTTGCCGAGTTGAATGATGCCCAGCGCGTTGTTGCCATTCTGCTGCGAGGCGGTGGCCGTGTGACCGCTACCGTCCTGGAAAATGCCAGCGGCGTTGTTGCCACCGGATTGGCTGAGGCCAGCGGCGTTGTTCTTGCCGTTCTGCTTGATCTTGGCGGAATTCTTGGCGCCCTGGATCATGTTCAGGATCTGCAGGCCGGCCTTCAATTTCTTGGCGTCCTTGCCCTTTGGCTTGATCTTGATGCTGACACTGCCACCGGCTTCGGCCGAAGTGGTCGGGATCAGGGTCGCGGCGCCGAGGCTCAACGTCATCAGGCCGGCGGCGATCACGGTGCGGAGGGTCTTGAAGGAAGCGGTCATCGGGGTCTCTCCTGAGGGTGCTTTGTTATTGGTTTCGATCCAGAAGGCCGCTTGTTGCCGCGACCGATGCCATGGACTATGCCTCCGCCTGCCTGAACGGCTTTGGAACCCGTCGTTCAAGTTCCGTTCATCCTGAGAATTTCCTGCTGGTATCGATTTCACGGTTAATGCGGGCGGCTACTCGCCCTCCCTTTCCGAACAGGATAGCTCCATGTCGAATTTGCGTGTCCGGCCCGCCAAGGCATCGGGCGAGGTCATTGCCGTAACGCCCGCTAGCGCCGGCTGGCGCTATGTCGGCTTCCACCTGCACAAGCTGAAGGCCGGAGAGACGGTGCGCGGCAAGCCCAGCGATCGCGAAGCCTGCCTCGTCCTGGTGACTGGCCGGGCAACGATCAGCGCCGGCAGCCAGAATTTCGGCACGCTTGGCGAGCGCATGACGCCGTTTGCTGGCAAGCCCTGGTCAGTTTACGTGCCAGCAGCCGAGCCCTGGTCAGTGACGGCGGCGACTGACCTTGACCTAGCCGTCTGCACAGCTCCCGGCAAGGCGGGCAGCCATCCGGTGCGCTTGATTGGCCCCGATGACACCAGCCAGGAAGTGCGCGGCACAGGCACCAGCACGCGCTACGTCACTAACATCCTGCCCGATATCCTCGACGCCGCGCATTCGCTGCTAGTGGTGGAGGTGATCACGCCGGGCGGTCATTCGTCGTCGTATCCGCCGCACAAGCATGATGTCGACGATCCGCCGCGCGAGACGCAGCTGGAAGAGACCTATTACCACCGCCTGCAACCAGCCTCAGGGTTCGCGTTCCAGCGCGTCTACAGTGATGACCGCAGCCTCGACGAGGCGATCGTGATCGAGGATGGCGACGTCACCCTGGTGCCGCGCGGTTACCACCCGTGCGCGGCGACGCACGGCCATGACCTGTACTATCTCAACGTCATGGCCGGCCCCAAGCGCCTGTGGAAGTTCCACAATGATCCGGCCCACGCATGGCTGCTGAAGCCAACAGCGTAGGGTGCGAAAGGCCCGCTGGGCCATATCGCACCAGCCACTGGCAGACGCTTGGATTTATAGCCGAGACTTAGGGAATACGCGCGGCACGTCCAGCTGGTGCGATACGGCCAGAGGCCTTTCGCACCCGACCTTTCGGCGTCCGGCGGACTACGGATCGGCTGTCTGGCAAGGTTCTTGCGGAGACACCCTGATTCATACGGCGTTCGCTTGGCAAACCGGCAAGGGCTACCTATGTTGCTGTGACCAAAGCTCATCGCTAACTGGCTTGGCCCTTAGACAGCCACACACTTAAATGATGACGCTCAACGATCCAGGACGACCAACGCGCTTTCACTCTGTCGGTAGCGCGAAAGTCGGCACGAGGTACGGAAATGATGAATAACGCGAGCTTCCGCAATTTTGCGATCTGGGTTGTGATCGCCCTGCTCGCCATCATGCTGTTCAATCTGTTCCAGCAGTCCGGTCAGAGCGCCAAGGCGGCCGATGTGCTGTCTTATTCTGACTTCCGCACGGCGGTTGACCAGGGCAACGTCTCTGAGGTCACGATCGCCGGCAACCGGGTTACCGGCCAGCTGCGCAGCGGCACCAAGTTCACGACCTACGCGCCGGAAGATCCGAGCGCGGTCAACGTGCTGCTCGGCAAGGGCGTCAAGGTCAACGCCAAACCACCCGAGGACGAGACGCCGTGGATGATGCTGCTGCTCTACAATTCGCTGCCGTTCATCCTGATGATTGGCGTCTGGATGTTTGTCATGCGCCAGATGCAGTCTGGCGGCGGCCGCGCCATGGGCTTTGGCAAGTCGAAGGCTAAGCTCCTGACAGAGCGCTCGGGCCGTGTCACGTTCGACGACGTGGCGGGCGTCGATGAGGCCAAGGAAGATCTGCAAGAGATCGTTGAGTTCCTGCGCGATCCGCAAAAGTTCCAGCGGCTTGGCGGCAAAATTCCTCGCGGCGCCCTGCTGGTTGGCCCGCCGGGCACCGGTAAGACGTTGCTGGCCCGCGCCATTGCTGGCGAAGCCAATGTGCCGTTCTTCACTATCTCCGGCTCAGACTTTGTCGAGATGTTCGTCGGCGTCGGTGCGAGCCGGGTCCGCGATATGTTCGACCAGGCCAAGAAGAACGCACCCTGCATCATCTTCATCGACGAAATTGACGCTGTCGGCCGGCATCGCGGCGCTGGTCTGGGCGGTGGCAATGATGAGCGTGAGCAGACCCTCAATCAATTGCTGGTTGAAATGGATGGTTTCGAAGCCAACGAAGGCATCATCCTGATCGCCGCCACCAACCGTCCTGACGTGCTCGATCCCGCGCTGTTGCGCCCGGGCCGCTTCGACCGTCAGGTCGTGGTGCCGAACCCGGACGTGCAGGGCCGCGAGAAGGTGTTGCGCGTGCATGTGCGCAAGGTGCCGCTGGCGCCTGACGTGGACCTCAAGGTGGTTGCCCGTGGTACGCCTGGGTTCTCGGGCGCCGATCTGGCCAATCTCGTCAACGAAGCTGCTTTGCTTGCTGCCCGCCGCAACCGCCGGATGGTGACGCATCGCGAATTCGAGGACGCCAAGGACAAGATCATGATGGGCTCCGAGCGCCGCACCATGGCGATGTCGGAAGAAGAAAAGCGCAACACCGCTTATCATGAGGCTGGTCACGCGCTGGTCGCCTTGAATGTGCCGATGGCCGATCCAGTGCACAAGGCGACGATCATTCCGCGCGGCCGGGCGCTGGGCATGGTGATGCAATTGCCGGAAGGCGACCGCTATTCGATGAAGTACCAGCAGATGACCTCGCGGCTGGCGATCATGATGGCGGGCCGTGTCGCCGAGGAGCAGACCTTTGGCGAGGAGAACGTGACGTCGGGCGCGCAGTCGGACATTGAGCAGGCGACCAAGCTCGCGCGCGCCATGGTTACACGCTGGGGCTATTCCAAGGAACTCGGCATGGTTGCCTATGGCGACAACCAGGAGGAAGTGTTCCTGGGCTATTCCATGGGCCGTCAGCAGAACATCTCGGAAGCCACGGCGCAGAAGATCGATGCCGAAGTCCGCCGGCTGGTGGAAGAAGGCTTGAACAGCGCCCGCCGCATCCTGTCGGAGAAGCGCAATGATCTTGAGACGCTGGCTAAGGGCCTGTTGGAGTACGAAACCATGTCGGGCGAGGAGATCATCGAACTGATCGCCGGCCGGCCGCCGCGCCGCAAGAACGACGATCGCGGTAGTTCGCCGGTGGGCTCAGGCATCCCGACCGCCGGCCGCTCGAAGCCGAAGCCCGAGGAAGACACGGGTGGTATGACGCCGCAACCGACCTGATCGCGACGACTGGCAGTTTTAAGCATTTCTAACAATGGGCCGCCCTTGGGTGGCCCATTTTCTTTGCGTCGAGCATCTACCAGGACTAATGATGTTGCCTAGTGCTTTCACTTAGCCACTGGGAGTTATGTCATGGCGCGTCAGAGCGTAGCGTGGAAGCGGTTAGCAGCGGCATTCGCCGTTGTCTCGTTGACAGCCTCAGCGGCGGAAGCCGGCTGTTCGGTCTATCAACATCGTGACTATGGTGGCGCGCGTTGGGGCCTCGGCTCCCGGGACGAACTGCAGATGGGCGGCGGCGAGCCGATGGGCAAAACTGGCGACGGCCGCATCTACTATCAGCCGAGTTGGAATGACCAGGTGTCGTCGCTCAAAGTGACGCCTGGCTGCACGCTGACTCTCTGGCAACACGCCGGGACGAGCGGCGGTGGTGCAACATTCACCGCGAACAAGAACTACAAATACGTCGGCAGCTCATGGAACGATCAGGCGTCATGGGCATATTGCTATTGTCAGTGATGCTGGGGCACCGGAGCCAAAGTTCTGAACGGTCAAGCACCGGTAACGATATGCGCTCGCGCACCGAGGGAGGACCTTCACAATGCGCGGTTTCATCGCGAGTCTGCTGTTTCTGGCAACGCTAGCTCCGGCTTTCGCCGAAGGGCCGATTGGCACCAGCGGCGGGCCGGCAATTAATTTCGCCGGCTGCGTCGCTTATCAGCATGCCGATTTCCAGGGTGCCAAGTTCACGTTGCGGGGCAACTACAATCTCTCCTACACCGGCAGCAAGTGGAACGATCAGATCTCGTCGATCGCCTGCAACGTTTATTGCAGCTTGACGGCCTACCAGCATCGAGACTTTCAAGGCGCCAGCTACCGGTTTGCCGCCAACACGCAATATGTCGGCGATAGCTGGAACGACCAGATTTCGTCCGCCAGAGTGCGCTGCAAGTAGGTCAGATCGGCACGCTCCCGAAACGAACTCGTCTTGTTTGACGCCACCGCCCTACCGGCCCGCGACCAGCCGGATGATGCGCTGCATGGCGCAGGAATTGGTGCGAACGGTTTCGGCAGCGCGGGCGATCTTGACCTCCTGTTCAGCCAATTCGCCGGCGGCCTTGGCGGCGTCGGGAATGGCGGCGCGCTTCAAGTCGCTGCATTGCCGCTCATCGAACATGTCGGGCCGGCCGATCAGCAGATGCACGATCGAATCTGTGCTGGGCGAGATGCGCCAGCCGAGCGACAGCGGGAAGGTCTTGTGCTCCAGGTGCGAGACGAAAACCCGGTCCTCGCCAGAATTGCCATAAGCGTCGGCGCCGAGCTTGCGCACTTCCGTGACGGCCTCGGTGACGGCGCGGACCGACAACAGCCGGCGCATCTGCATCAGCGTTGAGACGGTCAGAATGGCGTCGCCGAGCTTGCCGCCATCGATGTCCTCGAAGCGCGGCGCCGCGACTGAATCCGTCAGCAGCACCAGCCGCAGGTCGACATTCAACTGATTGTCGCGGATGTGCTTCTCCAGCACTTTGAACATATCGAACGCCGTCGACGCCCCGGAACCGTCGGCATAGCCGCCGTCGACGAAGTTCCAGCGCCGCCCGCCATCTTCAGTTCGTTGCACTAGCGACCACGACGGCACGACACCCGGAATACGGGCGCTGACGCCAGCGGCTTGGATCAGCTTCTGCCGTTTGAGCTGATCCTGGACGGCGACGCTGCGATCAATCTCGGAGAACGAAAACAGCGTGCCGTCGCCGACATCCTGCAGGCCAAACGGCGCGAACACGACACGATGTCCAGCCTCCACTGACGTGGCGTTGAGCAGCACGGCCGGCGCCGCCAGGCTAGGACTCCAAGTGGTTTCAAACGGTTGCCGCAAACGATTGGCGTCGCCCGAATTGATGTAATCATTGACGGGATAGGCAGCGAGATCGCGATCAAACGCATCAGTGAAGCTGGTCTCCAGGGCGTCGGCGCGATCCGGTGTCAGGCTCGTTAGTCCTATGGTGTCGCCGAACGCGAAATAGTCGAGTTTGCGCAATTGATCGGTGAGAAAGAACGCCATCAGCGGCGAGACATGATCCTCCTGAATGACGCGCTGAATGCGCGGCGCCATGGGCGGTGTGACGGGCTGACCACAACTAGGCCGGGCGCCGCCCTGGACTTGACGTTGACCAGCCGCCATCGCCTCGTAAACTGCAACGCCCATCGAGCCGCCCGATACGGAACTGACGGCGAAGATGTGTTGCGTCAGCGCCGGACAATGATCTTGTAATGTCGCCAGATAGGCGCCACCAGCTGAGGCGGCGTAGATGCCGCCACCCTGGATCGCAAACACGAAGGCCGGATAGGGCTTGTCGCCATAGGCGCGCCGGTCAGCGCGTTGCGCCAGCCAGTCATCGAAGGATTTGGTCAAAGGGCTTGGACCAGCGCGGCTTTGCTCGCCTTTGCCACCCGAGGCGTTATCGGAATCGCCAATCGCAACAGTGCGGACGAGAGTCGAAAAGGTAAAGTACAAGCCCACCGCGATAACCAGAGTGATCATGGGCACACCGGACCAGCGTGACACCCGCGACATCACGATCAGAATGCCGGTGACGGCGATCATCAGCATGGCCAGCATCGCCAGCGAACCCAATGACATAGCGGCGGCAATGCTCGGCGCTCCCGAGCGCACAAACGGCAACAGCGCGACCACGGCGGTGACCAGCGTGGCGATGACATAGACGAAACGGCCAACGCCGTTGCCGCCGCGCCCGATCCACAGCACCGATACCAGCAGCGCGCCGCCGGCAACCGTGATCAACGCACCAAGGCCGAGACCACCAGCCAGCCGGTGCATGGCTTCAACGCTAGCGGCGATGTCGGGGAAGCGAGCCGCATCGATCCGCTCGACGACACCGGCATACAAAACGGCTTCGCCAATGGCTTGCGTGCGCACCTTGAGCAATCCCAGCGTCAGCCCGATCACGGGCAGGACGGCGCAAGCCAGGCTCTTCCAGTGCCGGAGCGAGAACAAGTTGCGGTCGATCACCAGATCGGCGTGGGAGGGATAGACCCGGTCGATCTTCAAACGGTTGAGGTCGCGGTTCCAGGAAAACAGCAGAGCGCCAAGCACCAGGACCCCAAACAGCCCGATCAGGCCGCGGCCGACGTCGGCCTGATCGACCAGAGCGCGGTAGACCTCATGCATCTGCGGCACGTAGGCCAGCAGCAGCGCCGTCACCAAGCCGATCAGCGCTGGCGTGACGCACAGGATGCGCACCCAGAACGGCATTTGACGCCGCCAGGGCAGCGCATCAAGCGGCCTGACGATCAGCCGCATCAGCAGCTGCTGCCGGCCCGTGACAGTGCGGAACGCTGACATGAAGGGGTTCACCTTTGCCGAAGGGGCAATTCAGGATGCCGTTCGCTGGAACAAATCGGTGTGAAATTGATGCATGGCCGTCCCGCCGTTCCCTCAACCCGACACCGGCGCGTCACCGATCGGTTCCAATCGAGGTGACCCATTCAGCACATGTTCGAGCACCTGGCCGTCGCCGAACGAGTAGGCGACGAAGTAGATTTCCCGCAGCGCCGACTTCGGATGCGCCTCAAGATAAGCGATGGCCCGCTCGACCAGCAGCGGCGCCACTTCTTGCACGCTGAAGCCACCCTCGCCAGTGCCTAGCATCGGGATCAGCACCGAGCGGTAGGGCCAGAACGTACGCGGCGACAGCGAGCGTTGCGATGCGACGTCGATCGCCGTCAGGACTTGGTCGACGCAGCGTTCGAGCATCTCCTCATTGGGTTTGACGCCCTGGCCGATCACACCCTCGACGGCGCCGACATGAAAGATGCGGCGGACATTGTGCGTGCGCTCCAGTTCTCCTGCGGTGGTCTCCAGCACCGTCGCCGGCTTGACAAAGGTGCGGCCCCGCAGGGCGAGCCTGAGTGCATCAGCGATGGTGTCTTCGCGAACACGGTCACTGTCCTCAAACTTGGCGGCACCGCCATGCCGGATCGTAGCTGACACAGAGCGCCCGAAGAAGCGATCCATCATCATGTCGGTATTTTCGTTGTTGACCCAGACATCGACATCCTTGGTCAGCAGGATGTTGCCCGTCTTGTAACCAACGACGTTCTGCGGCGCCGACCGCAACGCAAACCGGCGGGTCATCGAACGCACCTTGTCGAATGACAATTCGGTGCGGGCGTGCCGTTCCTTGAACCACAGCCCCGCGATGATTAGTTTGGGGTCCTCGAACTCACGGTTCGCGAGCTTGCGGAAAAACGCTTCCAAGCCCATGCGGACCAGCCGGATGTCGCCGCCAACTTGATTGGTGCCGCCGCCTTTCTCAACCTGATCGGTGCGCCGCACTTCGGCGTAATAGAGGTATATGCGTTCGCTGCTGCCGCCCGGTGAGGAGAAGAACGTGGCGATCTTGGCGACCTGGCTGACGCGATAGCCGGTCTCATCCATGATCTCGCGGAACAGGCTGGTTTCGGGCGATTCACCCGGCTGGATGATGCCGGCTGTCGTTTCCACAAGCCAGCCGCGGCCCGTGCTCTTTGCTAGCGTCGCAGCCCGGAACTGATCGACCAGAACCACTTCTTGGCGATCAACATCGAACAACAGTGCCGCAACGCTGTCGCCGCGCTCAAGCACCTCCCAGACCTTGGGCTGCCCCATGCCGCCCGCGAACAACTCGTGCTGGATGGCGATTTCATCGATCTTGAGCACGGTGCCGTCGAAGACGCGCTTGCGCCCGCCAAGCTTGACGTTCGTGGGATGGTCGCTGGAGCCAGCCATAGTCGTTACCTCGTGGTTGCCCGCAGCGGCCAACTAGAACGGCCCACAAGTTCCCAGAACTGCCCCCGCTTGGCAAGCAATCGTGGCCAGGGGCAATCTTGGGCAGGTGACTGAACCGGCCTAACCCCACAAGGCTGCGGCGGCGGGCGAGATCTGCGCGCCGGCATAATCCAACCCGGGTGCGCGGTCACGGGCGAGCAGCAAGGGGCCGTCCAGATCGACCCAATCAGCGCCTTGGCCAATCAGCAGCGCTGGCGCCATCGACAGCGATGTGGCGACCATGCAGCCGGCCATGATCTTCAGGCCGAGCTCACGCGCTGTGCTTGCCATAGCGAGCGCCTCGGTCAGGCCGCCGGTCTTGTCGAGCTTGATGTTGACCGCGCCGTAGCGATCCGTCAGCTGTTCCAGTCCGGCGCTGGCATGGGCGCTTTCGTCCGCACAAACGATGACGGGCCAGCGCCGGTCCGCCAGCGCGCCATCAGCAGCTGCGGGCAATGGCTGTTCCACAACCTCGACGCCGGCCGCCGCCGCCGCCGCGAAGTGACCGTCCAGCATGTCCGGCCGCCAGGCTTCGTTGGCATCGGCCAGCAACCGGGCATCGGGACGGGCAGCGCGCACCAGCGCCAGCCGCTCAGGGTCGCCGTCGCCGCCGAGCTTGAGCTTGAGCAAGGGATAGTCCGGCACGGCGGCAGCCCGGTCGGCCATCACCTCGGCACGGTCAAGGCTGATGGTATAGGCTGTCAACAGAGCTTGTGGCGGTGGCAATCCGGCCAGCACATGCACGGGCTTGGCATTTTGCTTGGCCGCCAGGTCCCATAACGCGCAATCAAGCGCGTTACGCGCCGCGCCGGGCGGCAACAGGCTTTGGAGAGTTGCCCGCGCATTGACTCCGGCCAGCGCCGCCACCGGCACGGCGCGGATGGCGTCGCGCGTTGCTTCCGGCGCCTCGCCATAGCGGGCATAGGGCGTACACTCGCCGCGGCCAATGATGCCGTCGCGTTCGACAATTGCCACCACCACGGCGGCCTCGCGCTTAGTTCCCCGCGCGATGCGGAACTCCGCCTGCAGGGGCCAGACCTCAATCTCCGCCGTGATGCGCATGGAGGCCGTTTCCTGGACGCAACCCGATTGCGGGAAGTGATTGCTGCAAAGCTACCATAGTGGCCGCCTGGCATTGTGGGCGTTTGGCACTTGTGCGTTTGCGCAACTTGGCCGCGTGGCAAGCTCCGTCCCGTGCGCAAGTTCCCGACAGCCAGTCCCTCCGCTATGGCCCGGAACTTGACTGAGGACAAGTTGCCGGGGCCACGGACGCTCACAACCTCGTGGATTATAATAGCGATTCGTAACGTCAACCACTGCACAGCGAGCCCGTGCGTTTGCCATCGCCAGCCGCCAAGCTGACTAAATCGGACGCCAGCGCGTGCACGCGGCCCAGGCTGGCGCTGGCGTTGACTGGCGGCTGCTTGGCGATCAGCGCCCATGGTGCGTGGACGATCGATCATACGCCGGCGATTGAGGATGAGCTGGCGGTGGCGTACCGGCAGATCCAGCGGCTGGTGCCGGATGGCGTCGTGCTGGTGCTTCTCAGTGAGCTGGACCGCATTGACACCAGCGGCGCGTTCCTGCTCGAGCGCGCGCTCGGCGAC
>JANNSA010000203.1:0-2304 GCA_031402115.1 Hyphomicrobiaceae bacterium
GCCCTCGCCGGTCAAGCCGGAATAGACCAAGGTGATGAAAACCTGATCCAAGGCCCCATCAAGGCGAGCGGTGATATAGCCGCGCGCCAGCGTTTCGGCTCGCGGCACCACTTGGCGACCGCTGAGCGTGCCTTCGAACACGCGGTCCAACAGAATTTGCCCGCGAATCTCGCCGGCGGGTTGCAGTTGCGAGTGCACATTGAAGTACCAGAGGCCGGCCTTGAGGTCGCGCACCTGCTGCGGGCTCACCGCGAACACGAACGGTCCCAAGTCCGCCGCGTTGCCGCCCAAACCGCTCAAGTTGAAGATGGGTGCTGCATTGCTGCCAGCGGCCGCCGGACCATGGATATGGCCAACCGTGCTGGCACTGCCCAAGCCGGCAAAGCTCAGACGCACCGAGATCTCGGTTTCATCGGCATTGAGTTGAACGGTGCCGCGACCCGTCGCTGCGGACACCACCGGCGGCACTTCCTGCGTGCCTGTCAGGCGCGCGCTCAGGCTGCCGCCACTGCGAACGCTGTCGGCGGATTCGAAATTGCTGTGTGTGATCGCTGCAAAGCCCGGCGTCAGGATAGGCGAGGTGTCGCCAGCGGTCGGCGTACCGGCCACCTGCAAGCGGTCCGCCAGCGCGGTTGACTGCGCGCCACCGTCCAGTTGCTGCTGCACGCCCAACAATGGCTGGGTTTCGACCAGATCGTCGCCGCCACCACCATTCAGCTGCAGCTGCTCGACACCGCCGCTGTCCAGGTTGAATGGGGTCGGCAGCAGGCGGTTGAAAAGAAAGCGTGAACCCATTGCCTGGATACGGAAGTGCTCACTCGCGCCCGCACCATTGACCAGCAAGGTGTCATTGCCCACCCCGCCCTCATTGCGGTCATCACCATCGCCCGGATTCCAGATCAGCAGATCGTCGCCTACACCGCCGGTCAAGAGGTCGGTATTGCCGGTGGGATTGGGCCCAGCACGCAGTACGTCGTTGCCGCCGTCACCGTTCAGCACGTCATTGCCAGACGAACCGATCACGGTGTCGATGCCATCGCCGCCGTTGAGCTGCAGCGCGATCAGGCCGGACGGCATGCCCAGCGCCGAGATATTGTCGTCCCCGGCCAGACTGTTGATTTCCAACGTTTCCACGGTGCTCAGATCGATGCCGAAGGGCACCAGATTTGTGCGATCGAAGCGCACGCTCACTGGGGCGGTGCCGGCCACGATGGTAAAGATGTCGCCCACGCCCGCGCCATTGACGATCTGCCGATCATTGCCATCGCCGCCGAGCACCGCGTCGGTGTTGTCGCCGTTGTTCCAGACGTTGCTGTCGTCGCCAACGCCCAGATCAATGCTGTCGTTGCCCGTGCCGCCGGCAATCGCGTCGTTGCTGAAGCTGCCGACGATGCTGTCGTTGCCCGCCGCGCCCAGCAGCGTGGTGCCCAGCAGGGCCGAAAACTCGCCCGCGCCGAGCGCGCTGAGGTCGATGCTGTTGTCGAGCGCATCGCCGATGACGCTGATGCGGATCACGGCGGCGCAGGCCACCGTGGCGGGGGTCAACGCGGTGGCAGCGTTTACGGCGACGTTGCCGGCGCTGCAGGACAGCAGAATTTGTGCTTCGTTCTGCGCGCTGACCGTCAGCGTGCCGCCGCTGAAATCGGCCACGATCGCGGCGTGGGCGGGCACCATCATTCCTGCGAACAGGGCAGATAGCACGAGTGATTTGACGTTCATATCGGATCCATGCAGTCGCCCAAATGGGCTGCGGCCAGCATGAAGTTCCAGCGCTGCGCGGCGAAACCGGCAAGGGAGGGTGGTGCGGCCCCGTCTGGCGTCAGTGCGCACCCCTAACCAAAGTGAGTGTCAGCGTATGAGTCTCAGCGAGAAAAGTCGCTTGATGGACCGCTTCAAAGCGCTCGATTGAGCTTGGTTAAAAATCCACCTATGGCCGTACCGAATTCATCGATGGCGACTAGGAACGCATCGTGGCCTTGCGGGCAGGCAAGCGGTGCAAACTCCGAGTCGACACCGGCCGCAGACAAGCCTTCGGCAATTTGTTGTTGTTGCTGCAATGGAAACAGGATGTCGGTGCTGACACCAATGGTCAACGCGCTTTCCAACCCCAAGTGTGCCAAGGCCTGATCGACGCGACCCCCGCCGTATTCGGCCAGATCAAACCAGTCCATCGAGCGGCTCAAGTACAAATAGCAATTGGGATCAAACTGGCGCACAAAGCGGCGCGCGTGGCCTTCCAGATACGACTCGACCTGGAATTCGAAGCCGAACGGATCGTCAGGTCGTTGTTCGCCGTCCAGCCTC
>JANNSA010000204.1:0-1533 GCA_031402115.1 Hyphomicrobiaceae bacterium
CGTTCATGGCGCTCAAGCGCAAAGGGCTCAGCGAGCCCGACATTGCAGCGCACTTCGGCATCTCGGAACAGATCGTCAAGCGCCGCCTCGCCATCGCAAGCCTGATCCCCGACGTGCGCCGCCTCTACCGCCAGGGCGAAATGGACGCCAAGACGCTGCATCTGCTGACGCTGGCGACCAAGGAACGGCAGAAGGCCTGGGTGCAACTCGTCACCGATCCCGACCAGATGCCGCCGCCGTTCTGGCAGCTGAAAGCGTGGCTGCTGGGCGGCGCGGAGATTTCCTGCATGGCCGCGCTGTTCGACGAGGCGCTCTACACCGGGCCAATCGCCACCGACCTATTCGGCGAGGATCGCTTTTTCACCGACGCCGAGGAATTCTGGCGGTTGCAGAATGTGGCCCTCGCCGAGGCGCGCGACAAACTGCTGGCATCGGGCTGGGGCGAGGTGACCATCGTTCCGCCCAACGAGCGCTTCCAGGAGTGGGACCACGAGCCGGTCTCCAAAGCCAAGGGCGGCGCGGTCTATATCGATGTCGCGCCGGACGGCAGCGTCACCGTTCACAAAGGATTTCGACCAAGCGGCGACCGGCAGCGGGCCAAGCGCGCCGCCGGTCAAGACGACGCCAGCGCTTCCGAGGCGGCGGCCATCGAACGTCCAGAAATGAGCGCGCCGCTTGCCAACTTCGTTGATATTTTGCGCCACAGCGCCGTGCGGCTGGCCGTGGCGCGTGCGCCGGGGATCGGCGTGCGATTTGTGCTCGCCCATATCCTCGCCGGGTCGCGATTGTGGACTGTCGACGCCGAGCCGCAGACGCCGCACAACGAGACCATCGCTGCGTGGCGCGACGGTTTGCCGACGCAAGCGGCGTTCGCCGAGTTGAGACGCGATGCCATCGCCCGGCTCGGGCTCGACGAGGAGACGCGTGTCGCCCGCGATGCTAGCGGCAAACGGACGGCAACCATCTTCGCGCGGCTGCAAAACATGCCCGATGACGATGTGATTGCGCTGCTGGCTATCGCCATGGCCGACACGCTGGCCATGGGCACCGAGCTGATCGACACCCTCGGGCGAACACTCAACGTCGATGTCGGTCAACAATGGCAGCCCGACGACCTGTTCTTTCATATCACCAAGGACCGCGAGTCAGTAAGCGCCATGTTGGCCGAGGTCATCGGCGAGACGGCGGCGCGATCCTATCTCACCGAAACCGGTACCAAGAAAAAAGCAATCATTAGCAAGGCGCTGTCAGGCGAAGGTCGCGCCAAAGTCGAGGGCTGGCTGCCGCGCTACATGCAATTCCCACAGGCGCAATACACCGGGCGGCCGTTGACGGCTGGGCACCAAAAATACTGAACGTCATGACCTGAATGTGCGGACTGGCGCATTCAGGTAACTCACAGACGCGATCATTGACATCGGCTACTTGCCAATGTTGACCCAGATAGGAAATTTTGACAAACAGCATCGCAGGTGCTTGCGCAGCGACTTAAGCCCGCTTACCGTGGTTTGGATGGGAACAGTGCGGGGCAAC
>JANNSA010000205.1:0-3874 GCA_031402115.1 Hyphomicrobiaceae bacterium
CATGTGTTCGCCGGTATAGAGCACGCGGCGAAAATCTGTATTCTCTTCGGTCAACTCTTCGATGTCACCAACAAAGCCGTTTTTGACTTTGACGTTGGCTTTCGAATTTGTGATCGCTGTAGCAAGTGGCACAGTATTGGACATCATTTAGTACTCCCGACAAGTGAATGATGACGCGATTATACGCTCATCAGGGCATCACCTGACAACATTCGGAAGTTACTCATGTTGGCTGCTGAGATGGGGATGTGGCGTAGTTCACGCACTGGCGACAATCGAAGTGGCCTGAGCAGTTTCCGAGCCTATTTCATCGCGGTCGAATGTCCTACTGCGTATCGGCTTGCTTTGCTGTCTCTTTACGCGCCAAAATTATTGAGAAAGCACTTCGCATGGACCGCTCAAAAATTCTAGTCGCGTTTTATTCGCGGTCTGGGACGACACGCAAAATCGCTCAAGCTCTGGCCGAGTCACTGCGCTGCGGCCTTGAGGAAATCACCGAGTTTAGATCTCGGACCGGCACTTTCGGTTACATGCGTTCGGTGCTGGAAGCCGTGCTGAAGCGCCCTACAGCCATCGCCGCGAATCAGCGCGACGTTGCTGCGTACGACCTTGTTGTTGTCGGCACGCCAGTCTGGGGCTCGTCGCTCAGTTCACCGGTCCGGGCTTATCTGACAGCGACGGCGGCCCAACTGCCAGAAGTTGCATTCTTCTGCAGCCTTGGCGGCATCGGCAGTGAAAGTGCTTTTGCTCAGGTGACAGCAGTTGTCGGCAAGAAGCCCCGCACTGTTTGCGCAATCAGGCAAGGGGATGTGCAGGCAGGAACTCATGGCGGTGGACTTTCCACGTTCGAGAAGGCGTTGACTGCCGTGAGTACCAACGCCGGCCCGGCGAGGGTTCGAACAGTAGTGGGGACGGTTCGCTGCTTCCAGCCGTTGCACGCTTAGAAGTTAGTTCCCTGGTTCGCCCAAACCATCACTCGCCGGAGTTCGACTCACAGGCCACGGCGCCCTGCGCGCCGTTTTACAACTCCGCGCCGCATCGCTGCTGGCGCCCGCCAGCCACCCCACGGCAGCAGAAACAGGCGGTCAGGTTCTTGCGGGCCGCGCGCACTACAATAGATGCAGAAGGATTGGCCGGTATGCTCGTGGATCAAGCGAGCGCAATGCGCTCCGGTCTCGCCAGCGAGTACCGCCACACAATCGGCAACGGCCGCAAATCCCGCAACTGGTGCCGCTTCCTCGCGTGGCTGGTCGCGGTGAGCTGCCCCTTTTCGCAGATCGATGACGGCGATGGGGACTGCTGGTATGTGACCGGGTCCATCTGTCAACCGACACCAGGAACTGCCCCCCGCATTGCCTCAACAGAATTGTTACCGGACAGTTGCCGCCGTGACTGGGCGGGCGCTGGCGAATCAGGTCAGTGGTGCACATGGCGAGAGAGATCAGCATGGGCGCTCGGCGTGAGGTCGTCTCGGCGGTGGCGGAGCGCTAACAGGCGGCTGACCGGGCGGATAAGGCCGGCATCCTCGATGAACTGGTGAGTGTCACCGGGTGGCATCGCAAGCACGCCATCCGGGCGTTGGCCAGCCCCGGTGATGGCGGCGATGGCCCGGCCAAGCGCAACCGCGCAAGGCTTTATGGCGATGTCATCAAGGACGCGCTGACCGCGTTAAGGGAGGCATCCGACCGGCTGTGCGGCAAGCGGCAGAAGGTGATGATCCCGGCGCTGCTGCCCGGGCTTGAACGGCACGAGCGGCTCGCCCTGTCGCCCGAGGACCGGGCGGCCGTACTGACGGTGAGCGCCGCTGCCATCGACCGCATTCTGTCAGCAAGGAAGATCGCGGCCAACGGCGGCAAGCGCCGACGGGCTGGTTTCTCCTCGGCGATCCGGCGCGCAGTGCCGATCCGCACCTTCAATAATTGGAACGACGTGGTTCACGGCTTCTGCGAAGTCGACATGGTGGCGCACGGCGGCACGACGGTCGCCGGTGCTTTCATTCAGACGCTGACCTTGGTCGATGTGGCGACGGGCTGGACCGAAAGCCTGCCGCTCGTCATGCGTGAGGGTGGGTTGGTGGCCGAGGCCATCGAGCGCGCTGAAGGGCTTTTCCCTTGGCCTCTCAAGGGGGTGGACTTCGACAACGACAGCGCCTTCATGAACGACGTGGTTGTGCCGTGGTGCCGGACACGGTCGATACACGTCACCCGGGCGCGGGCCGACAAGAAGAACGATCAGGCCTTCGTCGAGCAAAAGTACGGTGCCGTGGTGCGCAAGCTCGTCGGTTACGGCCGCTTCGAGGGCATCGAGGATGCGCGCATCCTGGCAACGCTGTTCGCGGCCTCGCGGCTGCTGGTGAACTTCTTCCAACCGTCGTTCAAGCTGAAGGAGAAGCGCTCGAAGGCGCCAAGGTGATCAAGCGCTACCACCAGCCGGCAACGCCCTACGCACGGGCGCTCGCGCATCCGGCAATTGACGCGGCGACCAAGGCAAAGCTGCGCGCCATGCATGCCACCCTCGATCCGGTGGTGCTGCTTGCGGCAGTGCGGGCGGCGCAACAGCAGCTTGGTGATCGCGTTGACGGCCGCGGGCGCGGCGCCGCTCTGACCTCCGGGGTCGTGGACAGCCAGCCATCAGCTGTGACCGGCGACGGAACAGCAAGCCGGTCCGCAACTCCTGCCGCTGAGGATGGTGCAACGAAGGGCTCTCCAAAGGCAGGAAGCATGGCGGCGTTCGCCAAGGGATCGGCAAGGAGACAGCCAAGGGCGAGACCCGCGCCATCCACCGGCGCGCCTACGTACGCAGCAAACCAGTGCCGCCACGTCCCTCGCTGGACGACCCGTACGTGACCGAGATCGAGGCCTGGCTGTTAGCCGAACCGCACCTCAGCGCCGCCGAGGTTCTGGCCCGGCTGACAGCCAAGGCGCCGGCCACGTTCACCAGCAACCAGCTGCGGACCGTCCAGCGACTCGTGCGAACATCGAGGCGGAAAGCCGCTCTCCAGTTCCTTGACAACGGCGTGGCCGCGCTTGCGCCAATGACCTCCGCATTGCTTCCGTTCGTGCACGCAAGCCGGTCAGTCGCAGCCGTGGCCGGTAACATCGTTCCGTGAGGCAATACGGGGGGCAGTTTTCCATGGCGCCTGACACGTGCCGGATGTTTGCCATGACCAGGATGCAGCACTGGCTGACTTGGCCCTTGCCGATGATACCGAAGCCGCGCCACCAGTCCGGGGGACTTAGGAAAAAGCAGGCCGTCCGGTATGCTCGCGCCGCAGTAGAAGCGGGGGAAACGCTGCGTGGCTTGATTTGTGATGAGGGTAAGATGCGCGCTTGCCTGGCTAAGGAGTATCGCCACACAATCCGCCAAGCCACTGAAGACACGAACTGGAAGCGGTTCAAACGATACTGGAAGAAAATGCCGGAGCGCGACAATGCAACCACGCAGTCACCTACCGCCCGGCCACACCATTGAAGCTACCTGCGGCGTGCTGGCGAAGGCCTCAAACCGACCCCAGCGCGCCGCAAACTTGGGTGACGCCTTGGGTGATGAAGGAGAAAACTGCGAAAAAGTCAATGAAATCAAGGGGTGCTGGCTCCGTGGGTAGGATTCTTACGGGTATTTCAGCCACATTCGTCATGCCTCATGATAACTCTTAAACCCCTGTTATTGCTTGAATGTCAGTCTCACACGACTTCATTGCAACTTAGTGTGAGGCGTCGCAGCGCCACTCAGAGTGGGTCTACGCGTGGGTCAACGTTTCTGGACAAGCGGCACGCGGATCGACTATCCAGGGGCATCAGCTCAATTGCGGGAACATGGGTCATGGCGGGCGACAAGCGGTCTGTGACGGCGTTGCAGGTGAAGGCCATTACCG
>JANNSA010000206.1:0-3793 GCA_031402115.1 Hyphomicrobiaceae bacterium
ATCCTCTCAGATCCCGAAATCATGGGCGGCACGCCGTGCATCAAGGGCACGCGATTGACGGTCTATATTGTGAAAGCCCGGCTCGATGGCAGCGACACGGTCGCCGAACTGATCGACGATTATCCGCACCTAACTCCCGCCCAGATCGAAGCCGCCGTCGATTACGCCACACGCATCCCGTTTGTCGAGGATCCCGATGGGCGCCCCTGGCGCAAGTCGAAGTCGAAGGTCGCGGCCGAGTGAAGTTTCTGGTCGATGAGTGCCTGTCCCCCAGCTATGTCGGCGAATTGGCTGGGCGCGGTTACCTCGACACGGTCCACCCAATGCACATCGGTCTGCTCGGAGTTCGCGACGATCTGGTGATCGAGCGTGCGTTTGCCGACGACCGCATCATCGTCACTTCGAACGCCCGCGATTTCCGCAAGTTGCTGTCGCGGATGCCTATTCATCCCGGCGCCATCGTCGTCGAGCATCTGAACCGCAACCGCACGTGGAATCTGATTGCCGTTGCGCTGACGTTCATAGAACTTCAACTCCACCCGGCCGACTACATGGTCAACCGCGTCGTGGAAGTCTCTGCGACATCTGGCGTGCGACCTTATCTGTTGGCGCGCGACGAGCCGTGATCGGGCGGTAGCGGCTGAGAAAACACGACCCAAATCCGCCGCCGCTACCTGGGCTTTGCCGCGATGCTGTTGGCCGGCCTCGACGGCATCGAGAACAAGCTCAATCCCGGCGAGCCGATGGACAAGAACCTGTACGACCTGCCGCCCGTGGAACTCGCCAAGATCCCAACTGTCTGCGCCTCCTTGCGCGAGGCGATGGACGCGCTCGACAAGTCCCGTGACGTCTTCAAAAAAGGCGGCGTCTTCACCGACGACATGATCGACGGCACTATCGCGCTGAAAATGCAAGAGGTGGAACGGTTCGAGATGACGCCGCACCCGGTCGAGTATGATATGTATTACAGCTGCTGATACGGGTTTGGCTGGGTTTGAGGTTGCGGGCGCCGGGGCAGCGTCCCCGGTTTTTCGCTTGATCGTGTAATGCTGGATTGAGTGAGCGTTGCCCCCGATCTGCGGGGTTCATCAGATCACAACCTCAATTGATCATTGAACCAATGAACGGTTCGGGCTAGGTGCGACCAAACAATCGATACATGCGAACTCTCGCTTTGCCAATAACACAGCCATTTGTGCAAAACCAGCAATCCGATTAGTCGACATTTTCGAGCTAGCTGCTCATGATTAGCCGGTAAAGAGTTCGAATGTTTTTAAGCCTCTGCTCCCGCAGAGAGAGGACTGCGCCGGAATACTCACCCAGCCATGCCGAGTAGGCTACGCGCGCGCGCTGGTCAGCTTCGGTCTCATCAAATCCGCTTTGGACCAGCAGTGTCGCAATGTAGCTAGTGCGCCGAGCGTCGACTATCTGCACGGTATCGCGTGCGGCGTCATTCTCGGTCGCCCAAGCGCGAATACCCCCCTCCAAGGTGCCATCATCTGTCGCGCAGGTTTCGAACAATCGCAGCAATCTGGCCTGCGGCTCTCCGCCGGCCAGTTCGTTTTGTTCGATCTGGGCTTCAGTTTGCACAGCGTACCAGCGATCAAGCACGGCGCGCAAAAGATCGGCGCGGTCTTTGAAGTGCCAGTAAAAGCTGCCCCGTGTGACGCCGAGCGTCCTGGCGAGCGGGTCAATCGAGACGGCGCCGACGCCTTTGGCTTCAAACACGCGGTAGGCCGTCTTGATCCATTCCTCACGGCCAAGTCGGCCACTTTCCACTGTTTCCATACAGGCTGTATTGACAAAATCGAGCTGCGCTGCAATTACTATCACCATACATGCTGTATGGAGGACTACTGATGACACCGGACAGTGGACGTTCGCATGGGCGTAGCCCCGACGAAGAACACAACGTTGAAACTGTTTTAAAGATGTACGCCGATGGCTGGGGTGCGACGCCCGGGTGGCAGAATGTATGGCGCAGGCATGCTGTCGATGACATGGTTTCTTTCTTCAATGGCAACCCCGAGCCCACCAAAAACCTTGAACAGTTCTTGGCTTTTCAAGAGGGGCTCTTTGGCGGCTTCCCAACGTTACGGACGCAAGTAACGGATGTGACGGTTGAGGCAAGTATTGTCATCGTGCAATCCAAGCTTGACGGCGCCCATGACGGAGAATTCCTGGGCGTCCCGCCAAGTGGTGCGCGGGTTACGGTGCCCGACATCACGGTATTCCGTCTGGAAAGCGGAAAGATTGTCGAGATGAAGTACTTCACTGATTTGCTGGCTGTCATGACAGCGATTGGCCATCGCAGTTAAGCGGACAGCTGGCTTGAATGGTGGTTGCTGGCTGGCGGTTGCGGCGTCGGCAGAAGATCGTCAAATGTCTCCTGTGGGCTCGTGTCGGCATTCCGTACGGTGCTAAGATCGTCCGCGCCAAGACCGGGGACACAATGTTCAGCTTCGCCGCCCGGCACGCGTTAGGGCTAAGGGACCGCCGGTCGCCGGGTGTGGCATGTGGCCGAGAGGCGCGACAGGTTTGATCAGGCCTGCCGTCGACTGCTGGTTCGGTTCGGCGTCGGGCGAGGTCACGGGCGACTGCAGTGGGCCAGGAAGGGTCATTCCAAGACAAAACTATCCGTGCACGGGGTGCGCAACTGCAACAGGATACGGATCACATCGGGGCGGCAGTCGCGGCGAGTCAAAGACTGGTGCCAGCTTGGCCAGGGGTAGTAACGGGCGGCGCCTGTCCGGGCTTATCGCATCCCGCAAGACAGGCGCCGCCCCGGTATCGAGCGCGCCCTCCTCCTGCAGCGGAGAATGGGGCCACGACCGTGCTCATCATGAACAGCCCTGGACGCTCGTTGCGCGCCCGGTGCGACCGTGATCGCGCCGGTTCTGGCGGGGAGCGTGCTGGCAAGCCGGAAGCCGATGTTGTTGTTCCGGTTGTCGGGAGTGTTCGTGTTGCGGTTGGCGGAGCGGAGGTTGTCTGGAGTGTTGTTCCAGCTGCCGCCGCGGACCACCCGGCGACAAGGGGCCGGCCAGGCTCCAAGACCCGGCCGGAGCGAACCGGCCGGGCCTGAAGATCGCGTGGCGCAGGCGCCACGTATGTGCGTGCTCGGCATGCGCGATCCAGGCGCGCAGGCGGGGCTCGACCGTATCCATGCTCATCGTGGCAGCCCGCCAGCGGTCGCGCAGGCCGCGCAGCCGGTTGCGAAAACGGCGCACGCTGGTTTCAGGCAGACTGCGCCGGCCTGTGGCGTGCAGATCGAAGCCGAGAAAGGCCGCTATCTCTAACGTCGGCACAATAAAGGTCTTATCGGGATGCAGCTTCAGCCGTCGTCCTTCCAGCCAGCGGCCGATCCGGCACCGCCATTCGGCAAGGATGGCCGGGTCGTCGCCGAACAATGCGAAATCGTCGACATAGCGGACGAAGGGGGCACGCAACACCTCGGTGGCGAAATGATCGAAAGCATCCAGATATAGGTTGGCGAAAAACTGACTGGTAAGATTGCCAATCGGCAATCCGCGACGACGCTCGAATGGCGAGAACAGAGCGTCACCCGCGAAATAAGTATTGACCGGCTCCTGTATGTTTGAACCATCGACGAGTTGGTCGAGGAGCGAAAGCGTGCGGCTACACACTATTCGTCGACGGAAAATCGATTTCAAGATTTCGTGATCAATGGCCGGGAAATACCGGTAGAGATCACACCGCAATGCATGCGAATAGCAATTGCGATAATTTTCGTAAACTTCAATAGCGCGATGCGTGCCTTTGCCTGTGCGATTGG
>JANNSA010000207.1:0-4464 GCA_031402115.1 Hyphomicrobiaceae bacterium
AACAGGTACTGGGTGACTACTGGGTGTCGGGCACTTATGCGCTCCGCAGCGCTTGCCGTGTGCAAATGCCGAGCAAGCGCACAAGTGCCTGACACCCGGTAACATCTAGTTCGCGCTGGTGGGGCCATTTACGCCGATAACAAAACCTGGCTACACCAGCCCTTCGCTCCGCACGTGTGCCCAGGTCTCGTCGAGCGCCTTTTTGGCCTTGACCACAACCTCGTCGATCTGCTCCTCGGAGATCGTCAACGGCGGCGAGATCACCATGCGGTCCCAGCAGGCGCGCATCACCAAGTTGTTGCGCACCGAGGCGTTGCGGCACCAGCTACCGATCTTGCCCTCATCGGGGAAGCGCTTGCGGCTCTTCTTGCTTGGCACCAGTTCCAAAGCGCCGATCATGCCGGTCATGCGTGCCTCACCGACGATGTCGTGATCGCCGAGTTCCAGCCAGCGCTTCTTGAAGTATTGCGCGACCGGGCCGCGCGACCGCTCGACCAGTTCCTCGTCCTCAATGATGGCGATGTTTTCCAGGGCGGCGGCACAGCAAGCGGGGTGCCCGGAATAGGTGTAGCCGTGATAGAATTCGCCGGCTTTCTCCAAATACGGTCCAATGATCTTGGCCGACACCGCAACCGCGCCGATTGGCAGATAGGCTGACGACAGGCCCTTGGCCATCGCCATGATGTCGGGCTGGAAACCAAACGTCTCCGAGCCAAACCAATTGCCGGTGCGCCCGAAGCCGCAGATCACTTCATCGGCGATCAGCAGCACGTTGCGCTCGCTGCAAATGCGCTGCACTTCCGGCCAATAACTCTCGGGCGGGATCAATACGCCGCCAGCGCCCTGGATCGGCTCGCCAATGAACGCCGCGACATTGTCGGCGCCAAGCCAATCAATCATGGTGGCGACTTGGGCAGCGCGCTCACGACCGAGCTCGGCCGGCGTCATGTCGCCGTCATGGCCGAACCAATAGGGCGGATCGACGTGCACGACGCCTGGGATCGGCAAGCCGCCTTGGCGATGCATGGCGGTGAAACCGCTAAGGCTGGCTGAACCCATCGACGAGCCATGATAACCGAGCTTACGCGAGATGATGTTGGTCTTGGTCGGCTTGCCCATCGCCGCCCAATAATGGCGCACGAAGCGGATGATCGTCTCGTTGGATTCCGAACCGGAATTGGTGAAAAAGATGTGATCAAGATCGCCTGGTGTTTTGCTGGCGATCTTGGCCGCCAGTTCCGTGACACGCGGGTGCGTGCACTGGAAAAAGGTGTTGTAAAAGCTCAGCTCGCTCATCTGCCGCGCCACGGCATCGGTGATGCGCTGGCGGCCGTAGCCGACATTGACGCACCAGAGCCCGGCCATGCCGTCGAGCAGCTTATTGCCGTTGGCATCCCAGATGTAACAGCCGTCAGCGCGTGTGATGACGCGCGTACCCTGGTCATTGAGCTGCTTGGCATCCGTGAACGGATGCAGGTGATGCGCAGCGTCGCTGGCCTGAATCTCCTCGATCGGCGGCAGGTTTTCCAGATAGGTCATGGCAGCATACCTCGTCAGCGAAAGGTGAGTTCATGAAGGGGGCGACGGCGGCGCTAGACGCTAAGCAGCAGGTGCTCGCGTTCCCACGGGCTGATGACGCGCATGAAGGCCGCGTATTCCGAGCGTTTCATCTCGCGGTAGAGGGTCGTGAAGCGGGTGCCGAGCAGCTTCTGCAGCTCTTTGTTTTCGCCGAGCAGATCCAGCGCATCCATCAGGCCGCGCGGGATCTGATATTCGTGCGCATACGCACTGCCTTTGACTGCGGCGCGCGGCTTGAGTTCGTTCTTCATGCCAAGATAGCCGCAAGCCAAGCTGGCGGCGATTGCCAGATACGGGTTGGCATCGCAGCCGGCCAGCCGGTTCTCGATGCGCCGCGCCTCAGGCGGCGACACCGGCACGCGCAAGCCGGTCGTACGGTTGTCGATGCCCCACTCCAGATTGATCGGCGCCGCGCTGTCGCGCACCAGCCGGCGGTATGAATTGACGTACGGTGCCAGCAGGCAGGCGGCGGCCGGCAAATGCGTCTGCAGACCGCCAAGGAAGCCATAAAACAGCTCGCTGGGTTTGTCGTTCTTGTCGCTGAACAGATTGCGGCCGGTCTCGATGTCGACCACCGACTGATGAATATGCATGGCACTGCCCGGCTCGTTGGCCATCGGCTTGGCCATGAAAGTGGCGTAGCAGCCGTGCCGCAGCGCCGCCTCGCGCAGGGTTCGCTTGAAGAAGAACACCTGATCCGCAAGCGACATGGGATCACCGTGTTGCAGGTTGATCTCGAGCTGCGAGATGCCGGCTTCCTGAATGATCGTATCAATCTTCAAGCCTTGCGCCTCGGCGAAATCATAGATGTCGTCGATCACCTCGGTGTATTCGTCGACACCGGTCAGCGAGTAGCTTTGCGATGTGCCAGCGCGGCCGGTGCGGCCAATCGGTGGCTCAAGTGGATAGTCCGAATCGGGATTGGGCTTGGTGAGGTAGAATTCGATCTCAGGCGCCACGACCGCTTGCCAACCTTCATGCTCGTAGAGCCGCATGACGCGCTTCAGCACCGTACGCGGTGAATACTCGACCTCGCGCCCATTCTGCCACTGCACATCATGGATGACTTGCGCAGTCGGGCTCTTGGCCCACGGCGCAACGCGCAGTGTCGACAAATCCGGCACCAGCGCCAGATCGCCCTCGGTGTAGTCGCTGTCACCCTCGAACTCGACATAACCACCGGCGATGCCTTGGAAGAAGATCGAGACGGGCAGATAGGCCGGCTTTAACTCCGCAAACTTTTGCGCCGGCATCGCCTTGCCGCGCGCCACGCCAGCGATGTCGGGCACGGCGCACTCGACTTCCTCGATCCGGTGCTCCTTCAGCCAGCGCGCGACGTCGGCGGCGGTTTTGATCACAGGCGCACCGCCATGTCCGTCGCCGTTGCTGTCTTTCACCTTGCGGTCGGCCATGATCCACCTGTTGTCGTCACAAATTCGCCCGAACGCCCAGTCTAGGGCGATATCAAGCCAAGTATCAAGGCATGCCGCGAACCGTATCCCGAGCCCAAGCTATGCGCCATTGCCGCGCACGCTGTCAATGTGATCACAATTTTTCGACCGGCTGCGAGGCTACCGCGCGGCTGCGCACGAAGTTGGGTACGGTCCACAGCCCGGCGACAAAAACGATGCATGCGAGCGACAGGGCGGGATGCACGAAGGCCAATCCGATCGCCGGCACATAGGCGGCAATCGACAGGAAGTTCCGGCGCGTCGCGGCAGGGCCAATCAAGTGAGCGTGTTGCGCGTCCCAATCAGGGTGACAGCCACGGATCGCCACCGTCATCAGCAGATAAGCCAAGGCCGGCAGCAACATCGATATGGCATAGATCGCGGTCGGGAACGGCGCGAAGTGGTTCTCGCTCATGTAGCCGCTGGTGAACGGGATCAGCGACAGGAAGAACAGCACCAGGAGGTTGGCCCACAGCACATGGTCATCGACGTGGCGAACAGCCTTGAAGAGGTGATGATGATTGACCCAGTAGATCCCAACCATCACGAAGCTGAGCGCATAGGCCAGGAACACCGGCCAGATTGCCAGCAGCGCGGCCGGTTCCGCCGAATGTGGCACCTTCAGTTCCAGCACCATGATGGTAACGATGATGGCGACAACGCCATCCGTGAAGGCTTCCAGACGCGCCGGTGAGGGAAGAGCCATGGCTGCACCTTGGGGTCAACGGGGGAGTATGGCACCGGGGTTAGGCACTGAAGCGCCCACCGAAGTCGAGAAAATGGCTGGGTCGAGCTGGCGCATAAGTGCCTGACCCCGAATACCTCGGCTACATTGGCACCTTGAGAACAGCATAATGCGCGTAGTCGCGGTAAAGGCTGTGCCACGTCAGGTCAATGCGATGTTGGGCCGCGAGGATTTGCAGTTCCGCTTTCAACTCGGCGCGCGGCTCGACGGAGAACTTGGCGAGCCAGCCGCGCAAAGCCGTGCGGGTCCAGCGCGGTAGCCGTGCCTGTTCGCCGAAATCCACGATAGCCAGCCGGCCGCCCGGCTTGACCAGCGAAATCGCGTGCGCCGCCGTCTCGCGCCAGGGCGGGATCATTGAGAGGGCATAGGACACAAACACTCGGTCGAACACGGCATGTCCGAACAGCGAGTTCGTATCAACTGCTGTTGCATCACCTTGACCCAGCGTGATGCGATCCGTCAGTCCCGCCTTGGCGACGTTCTGGCGCGCGGTGATCAGCATTTCGTTGGATATGTCGATACCGAACAAGCGGGCATTCGGATGCCGCCGCGCCGCCGCGACGAGGTTGCGGCCGGTGCCGCAGCCAAGTTCCAGCACGGTCCCGCCAGCGGGCGGGTCCAACTCATCAATCAACTGGTCGCGGCCCAGCAGGTAGTACTTCCGGGTCAGATCGTAGATGTGCCGCTGGC
>JANNSA010000208.1:0-12766 GCA_031402115.1 Hyphomicrobiaceae bacterium
GGGCGGCTTGGCTCTCCAGGCGACGCCGGCCCGCGTTGAGGTGGGCCAGGTAGGCGATGCGGTGCTCGTCGACCTCGCGCACCATGTCTTGCGCCACAGGTTCGACGGCCGCTAGGCGCCGGACGCCGATCTCGATCGCGAAATCCAAGCCGAGTGCCAACTGGTCAAGCGTGCGTTTGCGGTCCGCCATGGGTTCGGCATTGGCTGCGGCGATCAGCGCCTGGGTATGGCCAGCGTGCCAGTGCGACAACAGATCGATCACAAAGCCCTGGTGGCTGGTGAAGTGGTGATAGAACGAACCCTTGGTCTTGCCGGCCTCGCCAACCAGCCGCTCGATCGTCAGCGCTTCAGGGCCGGACTTGGCCAGCACGCCGAGCCCCAGTTCGAGCCAAGCTGATTTTGTGAAGCTTCCAACCGCCCCGGCGCGTGTCATCGGAAACCCATCAGTCCGATGCCCGCAACGACAAGAAAAAACGCCCATTGCGGATACAGCCATGGCGACAGCCTTTGCCCGACGATGATGGCGATACTCAGGGCCGTGAACAGGACCGATTGGACGGTTGCCAGCCGGGCCAGTTCGGCGGAACCCGTTACCGCCGAGGATGCGAAGCAGAATCCCATCAGGGCAATGCTGATGGTGGCCAGATGCCAGCAATAATAGCTGACAAACTTCGGCACCTTGGCGAGGCCCGGCGCGTCCAGCAGCGGCCTGGCGATTTCCCGGCCACCGCCAATGACATGCACGCCCAAGACCAGGATCGAAGCTGTTGCCGCAGCGGCCCACCATGGTTGCATGGAACTTCTCCTCGGGTGATTGAAGATAGTGTACCATACAGTATGGTATGCTTGCGATCCAGCGTCCACAGCGTCGCAATGCTGGCTTCGAGAATGTCATCGGAGCTTGTCAGCATTCCTGCCATGCGACGGCAGCTACTGCTCCAGGGCAGCGCGTGATGATTCAGTTTGCGCACCAGTCAGTCACGAACTAACCCGCCTCTAACCCCAGGCTCAGCTGCTCCGTCGTTTCGCGCGCGTTGAAAGTGGACACTGTGACACCAACCAAGCGGACGCCCTGGCGCAGCGGGTAAACGGAGCGCATCAAGGCTACACTGAGCTCCCGCAATGCTTGCCGCGACGCAACGAACCCAACGCACGAGCGGCTGCGCGTTGCCTGTTGGAAGTCCGCGTATTTGATCTTGACGGTGACAGTGCGGCCAAAGCTCTGCGTCTTCTCGCACCAGGCCCAGACATCGTCGGCCATGGCAAGGACGCCGGCTTCCACGGCGACAGGGTCAGTCAAGTCCGTTGCGAAGGTGGTTTCCGAGCCAGATGACTTGCGTGGCCGGTCTGGCACCACGGGGCGGTCGTCCTGGCCTTGGGCGAGGCCGTGATACCAGGGGCCGGACTTGCCGAAGTGCAGCACCAGGAAGCCGAGTGGCACGCGCCCGAGGTCAGCGCCGGTGAAGATGCCGAGCTGGTTCATGCGGGCCGCTGTCGCCGGGCCGACACCGTGGAACTTGCCGATCTCCAGCGCCGACACAAAGGCAGTGCCACGCGCCGGCGTGATGACGAACTGGCCGTTCGGCTTGCGCTGGCCTGACGCCAGCTTGGCCAAGAACTTGTTGTATGAGATGCCGGCTGATGCGGTCAGGCCAGTTTCCGCCAGGATGCGAGCGCGGATAGCGGCAGCTGTTGCCGACGCCGTGGCAATGCCTTGCAGATTGGCGCTGACGTCGAGATAGGCTTCGTCGAGCGACAGCGGTTCCACAAGCGGCGTGTACTCAGCAAAGATCGCCGCGATCTGCCGCGATATGGCGCGATAGACCTCAAAGCGAGGCGGCACGAACACCAGGTCCGGACACTGGCGGCGGGCGGTGACGGATGGCAGCGCCGAGCGCACGCCAAATTGGCGCGCCTCATAGCTGGCTGCGGCAACGACGCCGCGCGCCTCCGAATAGCCGACCGCGACCGGCCGGCCACGCAGGGACGGATCGTCGCGCTGCTCGACCGACGCATAAAACGCGTCCATGTCGACGTGGATAATCTTGCGGACGGCGGTTTTGGGCATCAAGACAGCAGAATATCACAGATAGAACGAAAAAAGAACATGCGTGACGGGCAATGTTCAGCGTCTCCACAGCAATTGCCAGTTGTTCCAGGTTTGTGGAATGTTGCTGGGGATCGCGGCTGAAGGTCTCAATTGACCGGCACAGTGCAGCTGTTTTCCAGGCGACCGAGAGTTGATCCCGTGTACCTCCAATACCTCACCATCGCCGGACTTGCCCTGGACTTCGCCGGGTTCTGCCTGTTGCTGCGCGAATGGTGGATCGCGTTTTTCAGCGAGAACGCCCGCATCGAAGCTGACGAGCGGCTGGACCGGACGCATGCTCTGCGGGCGCTCGGCCGGAGTCATGCGTCAGCGACTGGCACGCCACAGTCCAACCCCTACGCAGCGATCGAGCGGATGCAGGATGAGCAAGCGTCGCGCGCGTCGCGGTCAGCCTTGCGGGCTTCACTGACGGCGCGGCGTGGCGTGTTTGTGTTGGCCAGCGTGTTGATCGTACTCGGGTTTCTGCTGCAGCTTGCGGGCGCCTGGCCGGTTTAACTCGCAACATCTCGGTGCAAGAGCTGCCGGCGGTTGCAGCGTCATGCGCCGGTATTGTCACCAACGTGTCATGCGTTCGTCGCAAGCGTGCTACGTGCATTATCCAAAAAGGACGCGTCCGGGCCACACCGGACGTCCATCCGGAGAATGCCATGGGCAACGTGAAACCTGACCAACCGCGATCACAATCGACCAGCGCGCCCTTCGCCGATGTGTTGGCCGAGCGCCTATCGCGCCGCCAAATCCTGCTGGGTGGAGCTGCGGCCGGCGCCCTGACGGTGATGCCGGGCTTTGTTGGCTCGGTGTTCGCGGATAAGGCCTATGCTGAGGGTACGCAGTCGAGCCTTACCTTCTCCGAACTGAAGCGCGTCTACGACCAGAACCACCACGTCGCCCCAGGCTTTAAGGCGCAAGTGGTGGCGCGCTGGGGTGACGCGATGACGAAGGATGCACCGGCGTTCGATCCGGCCGCGCAATCAGCCGCCGCACAGGAAAAGCAGTTCGGCTACAACAACGATTTTCTTGCCTTCCTGCCTCTGCCGCTTGGCTCCAACAGTTCTGACCGTGGACTGCTGTATGCCAACCACGAATATCCAAACCCGCACGTCATGTTCCCCGGCGTCGTAACCAAGGAAGATGATGCCGGCAAGGTGGCAACGAAGGAGCAGGTTGACATCTTCCTCGCGTCGATGGGCGGCAGCGTCGTCGAAATCGCCAAGGGCGGTGATGGCTGGCAGATCGTCACCGATAGTGCCCTCAATCGCCGCATCACATCGCTGACACCGATGGCAATTTCCGGCCCAGCCGCCGGCCATGATTTGCTCAAGACTGCTGCTGACCCAACTGGCACCAAGGTGCTCGGTACCGGTTCCAATTGCGGTGGCGGCCTGACGCCATGGGGCACGGTGCTGTCGTGCGAGGAGTTCGCCTATGAATATTTCGGTGGCACGCCGGATAAGGCGCCGCGAGCCGAAAGCCTGAAGCGCATTGGGGCGGAAGGCTCAGACTATTACGGCATCGCCCGCTTCCACGACCGCTTCAACATCGACAAGGAGCCGAACGAGCTCAACCGCTGGCAGTGGGTGGTCGAGATCGATCCCTATGACGCCGCTTCGGTGCCGGTGAAGCGCACGGCGCTTGGCCGCTTTGGCCACGAAGGCGCGACCGTTGTCGTCAACAAGGACGGCAAGGTTGTCGTCTATCAGGGCGACGACGATCACAAGGAATATCTCTATCGCTTCGTCTCCGCCGGCGCCTTCGACGCGACCAACCGCGAAGCCAACCGCAACCTGCTCGATGTCGGAACGTTGTCGGTGGCGAAGTTTGCCGCCGAGGGCACGCTCGAGTGGCTGCCGCTGGTACAAGGCGAGGGGCCGCTGACAGCAGCGAACGGCTTCGCCGATCAGGCAAGTGTGCTCATCGACGTGCGCCTTGCCGCCGACAAGCTCGGTGCGACACCGATGGACCGGCCGGAAGACTTCGAGACCAACCCGGTCACTGGCCGTGTTTACGCGATCATGACCAAGAGCGCCAAGCGCAAGCCCGAGAACGTCGACGCAACCAACCCGCGCGCCGAGAACAAATGGGGTCATATCATTGAGCTGATCCCGCCAGGCGATGGCAAGGACGCCGATCATTCGGCGACGGCTTACAAATGGGACATCCTGACGTTGTGTGGTGATCCGTCGAAGGCGGAAGTTGGCGCCAAGTTCCATCCTGGCACCACGGCCGACGGTTGGTTCTCGACGCCGGACAATATGTGCTTCGACGCTAAGGGGCGCATGTGGATCGCTACCGACGGCATGAACTCGTTCGACCTCGCCGACGGCATCTTCGGCATTGACACCGATGGCCCGGGCCGCGGCCTGCCGAAGGCACTGTTTGCGGCGCCGACGGGCGCCGAAGTCACTGGGCCCTGCTTTACCCCCGATGGCACAACAATGTTCGTGTCGATCCAGCACCCGGGCGAGAACAGCGAAACGATCGAGAAATTGACGACGCTGTGGCCGGACTTCAAGGACGGCATGCCACCGCGTCCCGCCGTGGTCGCTATCACCCGCGAGGGCGGCGGCGAGATTGGCAGCTAAGGACTGTCAAATCACGTCGAGTGCGATTGGGCGGCGTAGGGTGCGAAAGGCGTCTTCGCCGTATCGTACCATGGTTGGCGCCCACGGTCTGTTGCGGTGCGATACGGCCTGAAGGAGGCCTTTCGCACCCTACCTAGTCGCAACCCAGTTCGCTGATGAAGTCGCAGCGTTCTTTGGTCGAAGTGCCCGAAGCCGGCGACGGCAGCCAAGCGAACGATCAGGGGCGGCGCCCGCAAGCGCCGCTTCTTTGCTTTCATCGCATCGGCATTGCAATTTCCGTTGCACCGCCAGTGGTGCACAACTTTCAGCCGAACTTGCGCAAGTAATCTTCGCACATCGGCGCTGCCGTGCGGGTGTAGGCGGCGCCGAGCGTATTGGCAAGTTCTGTGCCGGTTCGCGAACTCAGCCAGGCAATCAGCAGCAGGCGGCGCAGCAGGACAAAGGTCGGCAAGTCCAGCTCTTCGCTGGCACTTAAGGTACGGATCTGGCGGTAGCCTTCGGCCCAGGCCGCCAACCGCTCTGGCACGCGCGCGTCGTGTTCGAAGAATGAGACCGTGGTGGCCGCGTCATAGAGGAACCAACTGAAGCCGCAGTCGTCGAAGTCGATGATCTTGAGGTTGTCGCCGTCGACCAGCAGGTTGGCGAGCCGCATGTCGCCATGCACCAGACCAAAGCGGTCGGGCGTTTGGCCAAAGCGCGCCAATCGTGCCTCAATCGCCCGAACTGCACGCGCGAACAGCTGCTGCAACGCGACAGTCATGCCCATGCCGTCCCGCCAACGGCCCCAATGCGGGCGATCGCCCAGACTGGTCGCAAAGTTCCAGGTGTGGCGGCTGAAGCCAGCGGGCTTCGTCCAGGTCTGGACGTGGCCATGCAGGCGGGCGGCGGTCATGCCGAGCCGCTGGTATCCTGCGAGATCATCGGGCACGGGTTCTTTGCCAGGCTCCCATTGAAACAGCACCGCGTGCCGGCCCCCCGCACCATGTGCAATCTGAAAGGCCTGCAGCAGCGCTCCATCCAGCCCCGCTACGGGTCGCGGCGTCAAGGCGACGCCCGCCTGGCGCAGCGCCGACAGCCAGGCCAGTTCTGAGTTGATCGCTGCCGCGTCGTGATACCCCAGCCGGTGGAGGCGCAGCGCATATTCGGCACCGGCGCCATCTGAAACGTGAAACGTCATGTTCTCGGAGATATTGATCAGCCGCGCTGTCAGCGGTGGTGGCAGCGCATAGCGCCGCAGTGCCAGCCGTGCCCAGTCTTCAAACTCATGAACATCGCGACCCGGCCCGAGCACCGGTGGCGTGGCCAGCGGGTTAGTCAGCGTGACTGGTAGACTGGTTTTGCTCATGCGCTTTCTTCAGCCCTGCCCGTCGCACGTGTTATCTTCCATCGCAGCGTCGGTCTCACTACACTCTTGGGTCCTGGCACAGCGTTTCGACAGCAAAGGCGCCCCCCGCCCATGATGCGGCAATACGAATTGGTTGAGCGGGTCCAGGCTTATCACCCGGGCGCTGACGAGGCGTTGCTCAACCGCGCCTATGTTTACGCCATGAAGGCGCATGGCAATCAGGTGCGGGCCAACGGCGATCCCTATTTTTCGCATCCTTTGGAAGTTGCGGCGATCCTGACGGAGCTGCGGCTCGACGATGCCACCATCGCCACGGCGCTGCTGCACGACACCATTGAAGACACCGCCACGACGCGCGAGGAGATTGACCGGCAGTTTGGCACCGAGATCGGCGCTCTGGTGGAAGGTCTGACCAAGATCAAGAAGCTTGATCTGGTGACCAAGCAGGCTGAGCAGGCGGAGAACTTCCGCAAGCTGCTGCTGGCGATCTCCAGCGATATCCGCGTGCTGCTGGTCAAGCTCGCCGACCGGCTGCACAACATGCGCACACTGCAGCATATGAAACCGGAAAAGCGCCACCGCATTGCTGAGGAAACCCTGGAAATCTATGCGCCGCTGGCTGGCCGCATGGGCATGCAATGGCTGCGGGACGAGTTAGAGAACTTGTCGTTCCGCTGGATCAATCCCGATGGCTACAACACCGTGGTCGCCAAGCTCGCCGAACTCCGGGTCAGCAACCAGGGCCTGATCGGCGAGATCAGCCGCAGCCTGTTGGACAAATTCGGCCAGCGCGGCATCCAGGTGGAGATCAACGGCCGTGAAAAGAAGCCGTATTCCATCTGGTCCAAAATGGAGCGCAAGCAGATTTCGCTTGAGCAATTGAGCGATATCTACGCGTTCCGAGTCATCGTGCCGACTGTCGAGGATTGCTACCGCGTCATTGGAGTTGTGCACACGACCTGGCATGTGGTGCCCGGCCGCTTCAAGGACTACATCTCCAATCCCAAGCCGAACGATTATCAGTCGATCCACTCCACGGTGATCGGTCCCCGGCATCAGCGCGTTGAACTGCAGGTGCGCACCCAGCAGATGCATGACATCGGCGAGTATGGCGTTGCCGCGCACACGCTCTACAAGGACAAGGCCAATGGGCGGCCAACTGGCGGCAATGGCAGTGACCGCAGCAAAGTTGGCGATGGCGAGAGCAACGCTTATCTATGGCTCAGGCGGCTGGTGGAAACTTTGCTGGAAGGCGACAACGCCGAAGAGTTCCTCGAACATACCAAGCTCGAACTGTTCCAGGATCAGGTGTTCTGCTTCACCCCCAAGGGCCGCATCATCGCGCTGCCACGTGGCGCCAAGCCGCTCGACTTTGCCTATGCTGTGCACACCGATGTCGGCAATCAGTGCGTCGGTTGCCGCATCAATGGCCGGCACACGTCGCTCGCCACCGAACTGAAGAACGGCGACGAGGTGGTGATCGAAACTTCGGTCAATGCTGTGCCGTCGCCGGCCTGGGAACAGATTGCGGCGACGGGCAAGGCGCGCTCCGCCATCCGCCGCGCCAGCCGCGAGGCAACGCGCCGGCAATATGGCGAACTCGGCCGCGGCATGCTGAAGGGCAGCTTCGAGCGCGCTGGCCGTGCCTATAGCGAGGAAGGACTGGCGCGCGGTGTGCAGCGCTTAAGCCAGAAATCGGCCGAGGATGTTTTGGCGGCTGTCGGGAGGGGCGAGCTGACCACGGAAAACGTGCTGAAGGCGGTGTTCCCGGATTATGAAGCGCCAAGCGCGCAAGCGCGGCCCAAGCAGCGCCGTAACCGTTACGAGGACCAGACCGACGAGGGCTGGTTCAACCTGTCCAAGGTGATCGGCCTGAAGTTCCGCTGGCCGGGCTCCGCGAGTGCCATCGAAGCGGCTGCCGGGCCATCCGGCCTGCCGATCCGTGGCCTGCGCGGCGACTTGCCGATCCGCTATGGCGAAGGCGGCGCCATTCCCGGCGATCGCATCGTCGGCATCATGACGCCGGCTGAGGGCATCACGATCTATCCGATCCACTCGCCCAAGCTGCAGCGTTTCGACGGCCAGCCCGACCGCTGGATCGATGTCACCTGGGATATCCCGGAAGACAGCAACGAGCGCTTTCCGGCGACGATCCTGGTGACTGTTTTGAACGAGCCAGGCAGTCTCGCCCAGGTCGCCCAAGTCATCGGCGATGCGGATGGCAATATCGACAATCTGCAGATGAACTCGCGCGCTGGCGACTTCACCAAGATGCAGATCGAGCTGGAGGTCTGGGACTTAAGCCATCTCAACGCCATCCTGGCCGGGCTGAAGGCACGCAAAATGGTCAGCGACGTGGTGCGCATTTTCGTATGAGCAGGGAACTTCGCATGCAGCCGGCAAAGTTACGCCTCGGCGTCAACATCGATCACGTCGCGACCATCCGCAACGCCCGTGGTGGCGCCTTGCCTGATCCCGTGCGCGCCGCGCATCTGGCGGTAGCCGCCGGCGCTGACGGCATTACCGCGCACTTGCGCGAGGACCGCCGGCACATCCGCGATGCCGACGTCGAGCGGCTGATGGCGGAGCTGACGGTGCCGCTGAACTTCGAGATGGCGGCGACTGAGGAGATGCTGGCGATCGCGCTGCGTTTGCAGCCGCATGCGGTCTGCCTGGTGCCGGAGAAGCGGACAGAACGCACCACTGAAGGCGGGCTCGACGTAGTCGGCGGCCACAACCATCTGGTTCCCTATATCGCCAGGCTGAACGACGCGGGCATCCGCGTGTCGTTGTTCATCGAGGCCGACGAGCGGGCGCTGGAGACGGCGGCGCAGCTCAAGGCGCCGGTCGTGGAGCTGCATACGGGCCATTGGTGCGAGCTGTTGACTGAAGGCAAGCTGGAGGCCGCAGCAGTTGAATTCAAGCGCCTGCAGCGCGCTGCGGCATTGGCGTCGCGCCTGGGCCTGGAGCCGCACGCTGGCCACGGCCTCGACTACGCCACCAGCGAACAAATCGCCGCCGTGCCCGAGCTGGCCGAGCTGAACATCGGCCACTTCCTGATTGGCGAGGCCGTGTTCACAAGCTTGCGCTCCGCCATCGCCACCATGCGCGCCGCCATGCAGCGTGGCCGCGCCATCAGCGATCCGCGTGTCGCATGATCCTGGGCATTGGTAGTGACATCATCGACATCCGTCGCATCGAGCAGGCAATCGAGAAATATGGCGAGCGCTTTCTCAACCGACTGTTCACGGATGTAGAACGCGCGAAGTCAGATCGCCGCCAGAACCGCGCCGCTTCTTATGCCAAGCGCTTCGCCGCCAAGGAGGCCTGCGCCAAGGCGCTCGGTACCGGCATTGCTGATGGCGTGTTCTGGCGCGATATGGGCGTGGTCAACCTGCCCTCCGGCCGCCCGACCATGGTGCTGACCGGCGGCGCCTTGCGGCACCTGCTGCAGCTGACACCGGATGGTCACGAAGCCCGCATTGACCTGACGATCACCGACGATTTTCCGCAGGCCCAGGCCATCGTCATCATCACCGCGCTGGCGACCAAGGAACCGCGCTCCTGATCTGGCCGTTACTCCGGTTCGTCCTCGAAGCCGACCAAGGCCAGCGCGCGAGCTTTGCGGCCCATCAAAGCGAGTTGACGCACCAGTGCATCCTCGCGGCCGTGCGTCACCCAGACTTCATCGGCGCCGGTCTCGGTGATGGTGGCAATCAGCTCGGGCCAGTCGGCGTGGTCGGAGATGACGAGCGGCAGCTCGACGCCGTTCTGGCGGGCGCGGCCGCGCACCCGCATCCAGCCCGACGCATAGACCGTCAGCGGATCAGCGAAGCGGCGCGACCAGCGGTCGGCGAGTGCTGAAGGCGGCGCCAGCACGATCTCGCCCGGCAGTTTCGACTTCGCAGCAGCTGTTACCGGCTGCAGATCACCCAGATCGATGCCATGTTCCTGATACAGCTGACACATCGCGACCATCGCGCCGTGCAGCCAGAGCGTGCGATCCCAGCCGGCGCGGCGCAGTTCAGCGATCACGCGCTGGCATTTGCCAAGGCCATAGGCGCCAACCAGATGCGTGCGCTCTGGGAACGTGAGCGTCGACTGGATCAGCTTGGCGATCTCGCCAGCGACCGGCTCATGCCGGAACACCGGCAAGCCAAAGGTTGCCTCGGTCACGAACACGTCGCACGGCACCAGTTGGAAGGGCGCGCAGGTCGGATCGGCAGCCCGCTTGTAGTCGCCCGAGACAACGGCGCGCGCGCCTTTGTGCTCGATCACCACCTGGGCGCTACCGAACACATGCCCCGCCGGCACCAGCCGAACCAGCGCGTTGCCGATCGTCATTTGCGCGCCGTAGGCCAAGGCTTGCAGCGTGCCACCGGCCGCGTTGCCCAGGCGCGCGCGCATGACAGCGATCGTTTCGGGCGTTGCCAGCACGGATTGGTTGCCGGGCCGCGCATGATCACTGTGGCCGTGTGTGATGATGGCACGATCAACAGCGCGTAAGGGGTCAATGTAAAAATCGCCAGCCGCACAATACAGCCCCCGGTCGGTGGGATAGAGCCAGCGCTCGATTTCACTGGCGGCGGGCATCAGCGGGATCCAATCAGAGCAATTGCGTTGGGCTGTCTTGTTTCGCGCACTCGGCTCGTTGACAAGGGACTTGCGCCTCGCGATGGTCGTTAGCGGCGGGCGGGAAGTGTGCACAAAAGTCCCGCAACAGGGAGGAAAAATCAACCATGGCATTGACAAAACGCGCGGCTCTCAAGGGCGCCGCGGCGCTGACGGTCGGCTTGTTCGCGGCAACGGCGGCCTATGCCGAGCCGGTCAAGATCGGCATCGCCAATTTCGGCGAGCATCCGCAATTGCAGCAAGCGGTCGACGGCTTCAAGAAGGCGCTGACCGACGCCGGCATGATGGAAGGCAAAGACGTTGTCTACACCGTCAGCCACACCAATTTCGACGCGACCATGGTGCCGCAGATGCTCGCCAAGCTGAAGGCCGACGGCCCGAAGCTGATCTATGCGATCACCACGCCTGTCGCACAAATGGCCAAGAAGGATTTCGCCGGCTCGGGCATCCCCGTGGTGTTCGGCGCCGTCACTGACCCGGTCGCGGCTGGTCTGGTGCCGGCCTGGGACAAGGGCGACGAAGGCATGACCGGCGCCTCGGACCTGCAGGACCTGAAGGCGATCCTGGCGTTCACGAAAAAGCTGCTGCCGAACGCCAAGACCGTTGCCATGCCCTTCAATCCGGGCGAGGCCAATGACGTGGCGGCGCTGGAGCTGCTGACCAAGGAAGCCACGGCGATGGGCATGGGCGTCGTCTCGGTCGGCATCGACAACGTCAACGACATCGGCCCGCGCATCGCCTCGCTGAAGGGCAAGGCCGATGTGCTGTATTTGCCCGGCTCCAACCTGCTGCAGCCAGCCGCTCCGGCAGTAGCGGCCGCTGCGCGCGAAATCGGCATGCCGATGGTCAACTCGGCTGACGGCCCGGTCAAGGACGGCATCGTGCTCGCCAGCTTCTCGATCAACTACATGCAAGTCGGCATCAATGCCGGCAAGATTGCTGCCGCCGTCCTGAAGGGCGCCGACCCAAAGACCATCGCTCCGGTCAAGCCGGCCTATGAGGACCACGCCCCGGCCATCTCACAAAAGATGCTCGACGCCGCTGGCCTCAAGCTCAGCGATGAGCTGGCCGCCTGCAACTGCATCGTCAAATAGCCGAGCGCATCCAAGGCCACCGCCCCAGCATAGCCGGGGCGGGGGCTATTTGTTTCTCACGTCGTCAGCAGCCGGGTCAGCCGGCTAGCGAAAGCGGCGGGATCGGCGGGCGCTTCGCCGTCCTGGATGCGGGCCTGATCGAGGATGGTCCAGGCGAGGTCGGCGGCGCGCTCGGGCTGGCCGGAATCGGCGGCTGCGGCGACGGCTTCCAGCAGCACGTGGCCCGCATTGATTTCCAGAATCGGCCGGCCGGCGGAGGGGCGACCGGCTTGTGCCTGCCGCTCCAGCATTTTGCCAAGCGCCCGGTCAGGGCCACTGGCTGATGCAACCAGACAGGCCGGGCTATCGGTCAGCCGGTTTGACACGCGCACCTCCGACACAGCGTCGCCGAGCGCCAGTTTCAGCTCCGCGACGATCCGCGCCGCCCGTTCTGGCTTGACTGCGATCGGCGGCTTCGACGCATCGGCAGCAACCAGCGGAATCAGGTCGAGATCAGCCTGGCCCTGGCTGACGGACTGGAATGGCTTGCCGTCATGGCCGAGCGCCGTTGTTACCCAGAATGCGTCGACCGCATCGGTCAGCAGTAGCACTTCCACCCCGCGCGCCCGAAACCCCTCCAATTGTGGACTGGCCTTGAGGCGATCGAGATTGTCGCCGACCAGGTAGAAAATAGCCGTTTGGTTGACCTTGAGCGCAGCAGCGTAGTCTTTCAGCGAGCGCCAGCCATCGCCAGCAGTTGAACGGAAGCGGGTGAGCTGCAACAGCGCATCGCGGCGCTCCGGCTCTTCGTAGAGGCCCTCCTTCAGAACTGCCCCGAACGCCTCCCAGAGGCCGACATAGTCATCCGGCTGTTTGTCGGCGGCGGCTTTCAATTCATTCAGCACGCGGCCCGCCAGCGCCTTGCGGATGCCGGCGACAGTTGGGTTGTTCTGCAGCATCTCGCGGCTGATGTTGAGCGGCATGTCGTGGCTGTCGACGACGCCACGCACGAAGCGCAGATAGC
>JANNSA010000209.1:0-2957 GCA_031402115.1 Hyphomicrobiaceae bacterium
ACACGTCACCCGGCTTGATGTTCGCCAGCCAGTTGGCCACGAAAGAGTAATTCGGTGGCGTCGAGAATTGCTGGAGCGCGTCGGTTTCCTCGGTGCGCACGCTCTGGGTGGCGACCAGCGCCAGCTTGCGCTCTAGGGCACGCAGGATCCCGGTGGCCGCGGCTGCCGTGTCGACGCCGAAAGTAGAGTAGGTGCCGGCGTGTTTCAGGATGTAGCGGTTAACGCCCGCCTCCATCGCGTCGTAGGCGTCCTTGGTGGTGTATTTGCCTTCCGACACCGTGCCACCGTAGGCCGCTTCCGCCTGGCGCCACAGGGCCGGGCTGATGAAATTCTCGTCGGCCTCCATGCGCGCGATCACCCAATCGGCAATCTTCATGGCCGGGCTGGTCGGCATGCCCAGGCCGGCCGTCAGGTTCATGTCCTTGGCGAATTGAATGGCATACGGCTTGATGCTCTCGCCGAATTGCTCGAACAGCAGCTTGAACAGATCCTTGAGCGTCTTGCCGGCGGCCTGGAATGCTGCGAGCGCCTTCTCGAAGTGTGGCTTCGCCTTGGCGTACGTCTCCTTGTCGAAGGTCGGCGGGATGGTCAGCACGCGCTTGTTGGCGCCGAACAACTCCACCAGGCCATTGAGCGACTCGCCGAAGCCGGATTCGACAATCTGCTCCTCGCCGTGCTGCGCAGCGCTCAACAGGCCGTAATACTCGGATTGCTGGTCCGGCGTGCCGACAAACTCGCGGGCGAACATATCGCGGATGATCTGGAAAGCGCCTTCGGTATCGCTCTCGTCCTGCAAGCGGTGCTGCGCGTGCAGCAACATGGCGATGCCGTCGTCCTGCAAGCCGCCGTTCTCGACCAGCACGCCGTGCATCAAGTAGCCGCCATACGATTTCGGGTCGATGCCGAGTTCGGGCGCCCATTTGATGTTGATGCCGCCGGCACGCACGATCGAGCGGAACAGGTCGCGGCGCGCTTCGTCGGAAAGGCGCTGCGCCTGGCGCTCCGGTGACTTGCTGTATTTCTGCAAGTCATCGCGGCGCTGAATCTCGGCCTGGACAGCCTTGCGCAGCAGCGTCACCTTGGTCGACTTGGCGATGTCCCGCAGCGTGTTGACCTTCATGTCGGTCAGCTTCTTGCCGCGGTACGTGGTCGGAAGCTCTACCGCTCCCCCTTCTTGCGTCGCTTCACCTTGCGCCGTAGGTATCCCGGCGCCCGGCTCTCCCCCGGCTGTGGTGGTGGTGTCGGTTGGGGCTTCGGGTTGTTTGTCGGCATTTTTCTTCTCCTTGTTGACACCACCCAGATCGGTCCAGCCGCCCATGTTGTGAAAGCCGTTGACATGCACCGCGAACCCGCTCGAATAGGCGGTGCCGGGCGACTTCATCACCGACGTCACCAGACCGCCGTTGACCTCGTCGCCGATGCGCAGCCCCTTCGGATTTTCGTCCTCGACAACCTTGTGATACCGGCCCGGGTTGGCCACAAGCTCCGTCAGGAGTGAGCGCCACTGTTCCGCGTTGACCTCAGGCCCGGGCGAGCCTTCTTTGAGGATGCGCGCAAAGGTTTCGCTGGCGCGCTTGTTGATTTCTTCCTGTTTGGCGGCACTGGCGGCAGCCGCCTCGCCAGCGGCCTTCTCGACCTTGGCAAACTTCTCCGGCATGCGCCTCTTGAACTCGTCGAGTACCTTGTTCTCGATGTCGGCCCTCTGCGCGCGCAGGTCGGCCAGATGGTCGTCGATGGCCTCGGCGTTGGCCTGGTCCTCGGCTTTGCCGCGCGTCTGATAGACCTTGGACGCCTCGATCACGTCGACCGTGTCGAACGGCTTCATGTCGCCGGCCAGTTTGCGCAGGCAGACCGCGAGTTTGCTCACAGCAGATCCTCGTCGATCATCATGGTGAGAATGGCTACCAGTTCCATTTCATCCTTCCGGGCGCGATCGAGGCGCAATGCGCGCTTGCCGATCAGGTCGCCAAGGTTCCTGGGTGCATTATCGCGCTTTGCCTCATGCCGGGCGCGCCCAACCGTTGCCGCGCCCCCGGGCGGCCCACCCCCGCTATCTACAACCGGAATCGGCGTCGGCGGGACCGGCGGCTCCTCTGCGGCGCCGAACAGGGCGCCCGCAAAGAGTGCGCCGGCAAATAGGCCGCGTTTGAGCAGCATGTCAGGAGCCGTCCACGGTGGTATCGCCGTTGCCATCGGCATCGGTCGGCGTGAAGGTGACGCGCGGCGTGGTGCCGTCACGCCCCATGTATTGCTCGGTGGCGGTGCCCAGGCCGGCACGCTTCCCGGCAAGCGCCGCAGTGATGATGCGCATGATTTCGGCGGCCGTCAGCCCGGACTCGATTACTTCCGTCCACGGATTTGCCGCGCTGCCGGCATCGTTCAGCTTCTCGCCCATCGTGCCCGGCTCGTTGTTGGTTGCCGCCAGCGCTGTCCATACCGCCTGCCCGACGTTGGCGGTTGATAGCCCTGTGCCGGTCACGGTAATGTCAATCGACATATTTCCGTAGGCCAGAATCGCGGCCTCCAGATCGCCGGTTCCAAGCATGGCGATGGTGGCGTTTGCGATAGCCGTCATGCTGGCGTCAAGATCACCGCTGCCGGTCATGTCCATTGTGATGTTGCCGCGCCCCTCAACCGTCGCCGCGAGGGTGCCGCTGCCGGTCATCGCCATCTGCATGGCAATGGCAAGGGCTGCTGTTGCGGCCAGCGTGCCGCTGCCGGTCATGTCAATCGTCATCACCTTGGTCGGCAGCAGGTTCGCCGCGAGGGTGCCGGATGAATCGGTGCGCATCGACATTTCACCGACAATGATGGGCGGATGGTAGACTTTTGGGATGTAATGACCTGGCGGATTGGCGACGGTCTGCAATACCGCGCTTGCCAACTCCGGCATGATGAACTTCTCAAACTGGCGATAACTGTTCCACTGCCCTGGCAGCAACGCCTGCGCGCTGCCC
>JANNSA010000210.1:0-1761 GCA_031402115.1 Hyphomicrobiaceae bacterium
GGTGCAGCAGGGCATGATCGATACGGCGTCGCCGCTCGTCAGTGTTGGCATCCCTTGTTTCAACCGACCGGAACTGCTGCGGCGCGCCGTCCGCGCTGTGCAGGCACAGACCTATCAAAACCTTGAAATCATCATCTCGGACAATGCGTCGCCCGATCCGGCGGTCGAGACCATGTGCCGGGAGTTCGCCGCTACGGATGCCCGTGTGCGGTATGTGCGGCAGTCACAAAACCTTGGGCCGATGCCAAACTTCGAGTACGTTCTAAAGGCGGCATCGGCCGGCTATTTTTTCTGGGCGGCCGACGATGATTGGATCGAGCCTGCGTTCGTGCAGACCTGCATGGATGCGCACGCAGCGGCAGGACCCGCGACGGTTCTAGTCACTCCGGAGGCTTGGTATGAGACGCCGGATGGCGCCGCCTTTCCGTTTTTCCCGGAAGGCGAGGCGCTCAGGCAATCACCGGCTGAGACAACTGAAGATCGCGTTGCAAGCGTGCTGCGCCACGGCTTTGGCAACCTGATCTATGGCGTATTCAAGCGCCATGCGCTGTTCCATCGCGGACAGCCGCTGACCCGCTGGATCGGGCGCACAATCAACGAATTGCCGTTTTTTGCGCTCGTCGCATCGAAAGGCACTATCGTGAGTTTGCCGACGCCGCTCTGGCATAAACGCGCGCCGTCTCATGTCTGCCGATCAGCACAGTGGGAGCGTAAAGGCGGATGCAAGCCTGACGGACCGGGTTTGCTCAATCCCCGAAGGATGCTTGTATCGCAGCGCAGATATCATCGCGACGTGGCGACGGATATCGACCGGGCCATTCGGGACAGCGATCTCACGGGAGCGGAGCAAGACATGGTGTTGGCCGTTTCACGCGAAACGCTGTGGCGGCACTGGCGCGTTACAGCGGTCGGTTGGAAACCGCGGGTTACGATGGTGGGGATTTAATATGCTCCTGGACGTGCATCCAACGGCGAGGATATCGGATAAAGCCGATATTGAGCAAAGCACGCGGGGCACTCGGATCGTCATTGGGGCCTACTCGGTCATTGATAGCTTCGTGAAGATAAAGCCTGCTGGCGGCAGTGGCGATCTGCTGATCGGGGAACGTGTGACAGTCAACTCGGGTTGCGTTATCTACACAGGCAACGGACTTGTAATTGGGAACGACGTAGCGATAGCTGCAAATTGTGTGCTGCAAATTGTGTGCTGGCTCCTGTCAACCATGAGTTTCAGGATAAAGACCGCACCATCCGAGACCAAAGATTTCAGCCGTCACGCGGCGGCATAATAATCGAAGACGACGTATGGATAGGGGCGTCGTGTGTGTTACTTGACGGCGCCAGGGTTCAAAAAGGATGTGTTGTTGGTGCGTTATCACTGGTTCGCGGTACGCTGCCACCCTATAGCATTAGCGTTGGCAACCCGCTCCGAATTGTGGACTGGCGCAAATGAGATTCACAGTGTTCGGCGGGCGTGGGTTCATCGGTAGCCGCCTCGTCCGCCATCTCGTTGCTGAGGGCCACCATGTTCTGACCCCCGCCCGGGATGCCATGCCCGAAATTGGTGAAACACTCGGACATGTTATATACAGTATAGGATTGACTGGAAACTTCCGTAACCAGCCGAAAGAGACAATCGAGGCCCATGCCTACCAACACGCTAAATTACTCTACGGATCTTCATTCGAATCCTGGCTGTACCTATCTAGCACCCGGGTCTATGGAAGCTTGGATCGATCCGGGAGCGCCACAGAAGCGAGC
>JANNSA010000211.1:0-14298 GCA_031402115.1 Hyphomicrobiaceae bacterium
CACACCTTGCCGCTCTGGCGAGGATCCTCGAGTGGCTCGAAATGCTGCAACCAATCAACGACTTGATCAAAGGCCTTTTCCGCCTGCGACTGCGCCTTCAGCATCGTGGTGTCTCCTGCGAATCAGAAGACTCTCACAGATTCAGCATTCGCCGCCCAAGTCACCTACAGATTCACCCAATCGCCCTGGCTGGCGCGTGGCGCTGGCCTCTCTGAGGAACCACTCCATCAGCCCCTACCAGGAAGGTCACGGTTCGCATTTTGAGCATGGCTGCTGTCGAGGCCAGACAACGGGTTGGCGCAGTTGCAGCATGCCAACCGGATTATTAATCGTCAGAGGCCAATACTTGAACGTCCAGTCGAGTTGCGTCAGCCTCTTTTCCACCATGGCTGGCGCGGCAGTCACGCAGTCGAAGTCTGCGTGATCTCAGCACCTTCCACAAGGGCGTGTACGGCGCTGTCGTCGATCCTTCAACAGGCCACGCCGCACGGGCCCGATGAATCCCCGAAAGGGCCAATGCGCCGCCGCAATTGACTGCGCAGGTTCGGCCGACCAAATGCACGACCTGATTTGCCCGGAGGAATTTATGGCTCTTGTTCATCACTGTGCAGCGGCTAGCGCTGTCGTCGTCGCGCTGGCCGTTGGCGCCAGTTGGCTGCCAGCGCTGGCTGAAGAGGTGACTGAGACCGTGCCCGTGGAAGAAGCCCTTGCGTTTATCGAGCCGCTCGATCTCAGCGGCCGGTGGAGTGGTCCTGGTACCGTTAAACCAGTTAGGCGCGCCGAACAGCCTTTCAAGTGCGTGGCGACCTATTTCGCCGGCAAGGCAAACCGCAAGCTCAAGCAGAACCTGCGCTGCAGCAATGAGGACTACAAACTCGACGTCGCCACGCTGATGCAGATCGATGGCAACAAGATCACCGGTACCTGGCAGGAAAAGACCTATTCGCTGGAAGGCACGCTGACCGGGGAAGCCATGGAAAACCGCATGGAGGTCCGGCTCAAAGGTCAATTCTTCAAGGCCGACATGATCATCGTCAACAGCCCCTGTCAGCAAGACGTTATCGTCACGCCGATCAAGGCCGACCAGATCGAGTACCTGAAGGCGTCGCTGAAGAAGTGCTGATCAACGCACGGTTTAGCGACCATCAACGGTCCTGATCCCGGGGTGTCGTCGCCGCTAGTGCGCCGGAAATGGGGCCAGTGTTAAGAGTGGAAGTCGCCCTTGCCAACAATTGTGGCCTGATCGCTGCCGCAGGTTTATCATACAAAATCCATCTTGCCGACTACTGGCGGGTGTCATACTAACGGGAGCCGTGCGAGCGGAATTGCCTTCGAGCGCGCGGACTATTTTACCAGGGAGCAGTTCACGTGATTACTCGCAGACTACTTGTTGCTGCCGCGACGGGCCTAGCGGTGATTGCCTCGACATTCGGCACCCAAGCTGCCGACAAGGGCCTTGTTGGCATCTCGATGCCGACCAAATCATCGACCCGCTGGATTTCCGACGGCGAGAGCATGGTGAAGGAATTCACGGCGCTCGGCTACGGCACCGATCTGCAATATGCCGAAGACGATATCCCGAACCAGCTCGCGCAGATCGAGAACATGGTGACCAAGGGTGCCAAGGTCCTGATCATCGCCGCGATCGATGGCACCACACTCTCTGACATTCTCAAGAAGGCCAAGGAGAGCGGCGCCAAGGTGTTCGCCTATGACCGCCTGATCAGCAAGACCGGTGATGTCGACTTCTACACGACCTTCGACAATTTCGGCGTTGGTGTGCTGCAGGCCAAGTCACTGGTTGAAGGCCTCAAATCACGAGGTGCCGGGCCTTACAATGTCGAGTTGTTTGGCGGTTCGCCCGACGACACCAACGCCTTCTACTTTTATGACGGCGCCATGTCGGTGCTGCAACCGATGATCGACGCCAAGGAAGTCGTCATCGGTTCCGGCCAGATGGGCATGGACAAGGTCGGCACGCTGCGCTGGGACGGTGCAGTCGCTCAGGCGCGCATGGACAACCTGCTGTCAGCCAACTACACCGACAAGAAAGTGCACGGCGTGCTGGCTCCGTATGATGGCCTGTCGCGCGGCATCATCTCGTCGCTAAAGGGCGTTGGCTATGGTTCGGCCGATCAGCCGATGCCGATCGTCACCGGCCAGGACGCCGAGCTGCCATCGGTCAAGGGCATGATGGCTGGCGAGCAGTACTCAACCGTGTTCAAGGACACGCGCGAACTCGCCAAGGTCACCGCCAAGATGGTCGATGCGGTGATGGCAGGCAAAGAGCCTGAAATCAATGACACCAAGACCTACAATAACGGCGTCAAGGTTGTGCCGTCGTTCCTGCTGACCCCCTATTCGGTCGGCAAGGGCGACATCAAGAAAATGCTGGTCGACAGCGGCTATTACACGCAAGACCAGATCGATAAGTAGGCGGTTTAAGGCACGGGCTCCTGATGGGGTCCGTGCTTTCGTCCAGGGTCTGACAGGAAGTCGGGGTCAGGCACTTACGCGCCGTCTCCGAGCGAAAAAGTGGCGAGACCGTCGGCGGCGCCTAAGTGCCTGACCCCGGTTTGCTGGCCGTCGATCGGGAGCAACGAGGCCATGCAGCCCGTCCTTGAAATGCGCGGCATGACCAAGACGTTTCCGGGCGTCAAGGCGCTGACGGATGTCAACCTCACGGTTATGCCCGCCGAGATCCACGCTATCGTCGGTGAGAACGGCGCCGGCAAGTCCACCCTGATGAAAGTTCTTTCGGGCGTTTATCCGTACGGAACCTACACGGGCGCGATCGAATTCGAGGGCGTTGAGCGTCGCTTCTCCGGCATCGCCGATAGTGAACGCACCGGTATCATCATCATCCACCAGGAACTGGCCCTGGTGCCGCTGCTTTCGATTGCTGAGAACATGTTCCTCGGCCATGAGACCGCGTGGTTTGGCGTCATCAACTGGTTTGAGGCGTTCCGGCGCACGCAAGACCTGCTTGCCAAAGTCGGACTGAACGAACACCCAAACACGCTGATCACCAATATCGGCACCGGCAAGCAGCAATTGGTGGAGATCGCCAAGGCGCTCAACAAGGACGTCAAGCTGCTGATCCTAGACGAGCCGACTTCCAGCTTGAACGAGACCGACTCGAACGCGCTGCTCGCCCTGCTCAAGGAATTGAAGGCGCAAGGCATTGCCTCAATCCTGATCTCACACAAACTCAACGAAGTCCTGAAGGTGGCCGACCGCATCACCGTGCTGCGCGATGGTCGCGCAGTCGATACGCTGGACACCCATACAGCGCGCGTCAGCGAGGACCGCATCATTCAAGCAATGGTTGGGCGCGAACTGAATGACCGCTACCCTGCCCGCAACACGACAATTGGCGAGCCGGCGCTGGAGGTTAGGGACTGGAGCGTCTACCACGCCCTGCACGCCGACCGGCAAGTGATCAAAGGCATTGATCTCACGGTTCGCAAAGGCGAGGTCGTGGGCATCGCCGGCCTGATGGGCTCGGGCCGCACTGAATTCGCCATGAGCTTGTTCGGCCGCGCCTACGGCCAGCGCATCTCCGGCGAGGTCCGCGTCAATGGCAAGCGCGCCGACACCAGCACCATCCCCAAGGCGATGGCGGCGGGCCTCGCTTACGTTACAGAAGATCGCAAAACTTATGGCCTCGTGCTGATTGATCACATCAAGCACAATGTGACGCTGGCCAATTTGGGCGGCGTGTCGCGCGCGTCAGTCATCGATGACATGGACGAGCTGGCCGTCGCCAACCGTTATCGCAAGGAACTGGGCATCCGCTGTTCCAGCGTGTTTCAGACCACAGTCAACTTGTCCGGCGGCAATCAGCAGAAGGTGGTGCTTAGCAAATGGCTGTATGCAGCGCCCGACGTGTTGATCCTTGATGAACCGACGCGCGGCATTGATGTTGGCGCCAAGTACGAAATCTACGGCATCATCAATCAGCTCGCCGAAGCCGGCAAAGCGGTGATCGTGATCTCGTCGGAAATGCCGGAATTGCTCGGCATCAGCGATCGCATCTATGTCATGAATGAGGGCCGCTTCGTTGCCGAGATGCCGACGGCGGAAGCCAGCCAGGAAAAGATCATGCGCGCCATCATGAAATCGTGGACTCAGTGAGATGACCGAGACTGCCTTACGCCCTGGTCCAGATGCAGTGGTTGAGCATCGCCCCGACTTCATGCGTTTCATCAGGAGCAACATCCGCGACTACGCGCTGTTGCTGTCGCTGCTGGCGATCATGATCTTCTTCCAGTTCACGACTAACGGCACGCTGTTCAAGCCGGTCAACATGACCAATCTGATCCTGCAGAACAGCTACATCGTGATCATGGCGCTTGGCATGCTGCTGGTGATCGTCGCCGGGCACATTGATCTCTCGGTTGGATCAGTGTCGGGCTTTGTCGGGGCGGTCGCCGCTGTCCTGATGGTCACCTACAAGGTCGATATCGCGTCCTCAGTCACCATCTGTCTTGTACTCGGGGCTATGATCAGCGCCGCGCAGGGCTACTTCACTGCCTACTATCGAATACCGGCTTTCATCGTCACTTTGGCGGGCATGCTGATCTTCAAGGGCCTGGCGCTCAACGTGCTAGGCGGCGCGTCCGTGGGCCCGTTCCCCCGCGAATTTCAGCTGCTGAGTTCCGGTTTTGTGCCAGACATCTTCAGCATTCAGATATTGGGCGCGCCGTTCAACATGCTGGCGATGTTGATTGGCGTCATCACCACCGTACTGATCATTTTCTTCAATGCCCAGGAGCGTCGCGGTCAGCTTGCGCACGGGCTAGCCGAAGAACCCGTGGTCATTTTCTATGTCCGCAATCTGCTGATCGCCGTGGCATTCCTGGGTTTCTCATTCCTGATGGCGCAGTACAAGGGCCTGCCCAACGTGCTGGTCGTAATGTTCGCACTGATCGCTCTGTTCGTTTTTATCACCACGCGCACGACCATGGGCCGGCGCATCTACGCCATGGGTGGCAATGAGAAAGCCGCGAAGTTGTCGGGCATCGACACCGAACGGCTGACGATGCTGACGTTCACCATCATGGGGGCGTTAGCGGCGTTGGCTGGACTGGTGTTTGCCGCGCGGCTGAATGTGTCAACACCAAAAGCCGGTCTCGGCTTCGAGCTGGAAGTGATTGCCGCCTGCTTCATCGGCGGCGCGGCGACGACGGGCGGCGTCGGCAAGGTCATTGGTGCGGTGATTGGCGCCTTCATTATTGGCGTCATGAACAACGGCATGTCGATCATGGGCGTTGGCATCGACTGGCAGCAGGTGTTCAAAGGCGCCGTGCTGATGCTCGCCGTGTTCTTAGATGTCTACTACAAAAACAAGGCGGCGTGATCAGAGCCAGAAGCTGGCCTGAGACCGACTGTCACGCTGCGACACTGCCAACGCGTTACCGCACTTGTCCCGCGGGCGCACGCATCAAGGGGGGCGACCATGCCGATCCGCGCAACCGTCTGGGGCGAGAACATTCACGAGCGAACCAACGAAATCGTGGCCGCGATCTATCCAAAGGGCATGCATGAGGCGATCGCGGAGCAACTGCGCGGCGACACCGGGATCACTGCGACGACCGTTACCCTGCAAGACGCCGAGCATGGTCTGAGCGAAGCCAAGCTGGCGACGACCGACGTACTGATCTGGTGGGGACACAAGGATCATGGCGCCGTCGCTGACGAAGTCGTTGAGCGGGTTGCCCGGCACGTTTTCGAAGGCATGGGCCTGATCATTCTGCATTCCGGCCACTTCTCCAAGATCTTCAAGCGGTTGATGGGCTCGCCGTGCGCCTTGACGTGGCGAGAAGCCGGCGAGCGCGAACGGCTTTGGGTGGTCAATCCCGGGCACCCGATTGCCAAGGGCCTTGGGCCGTTCTTCGAGTTGGAGAACGAAGAGATGTATGGCGAGCCGTTCTCGGTGCCCGAGCCGCTGGAGACCGTGTTCATATCCTGGTTTCAGGGTGGCGAGGTGTTCCGCTCAGGCCTTACCTACCGGCGCGGCGCCGGGAACTTATTCTACTTTCGGCCCGGCCATGAGACGTACCCGACCTATCACGACGCGACCGTCGCCCAGATCCTGCGCAATGCTGTGAACTGGGCGCACAATCCACTGCGCTACGAGCGCATTATGGACGCGCCAAACCGGCCCGTCGATACGGCGCTCGAACCACTGGTGGCGCGTGGCGGCAGCCTGCATGCCGCCGACGAGAGCGGCTATCGCTGAGCGGCTGGATTTAGCACGACCAGAGGGGGAACCAATCCGTGCGACTGCTCATACTCGGCACCGGCGGCATGGCACGGCAGCACGCCACGCACTTTGCAGCGATCAACGGCGTAACCGTGGTCGCTGGCGTCGACACCGACGCCGCGCGATTGGACGGCTTCCGCGCCAAGCACGACATCGCCAAGGGCTTTGCCTCGCTGCAGCAGGCGATTGCCTGGGGCCAATTCGACGCCGTCGCCAATGTCACGCCCGATAGCGTGCATCACGCTACTACCATGATCGCGCTGGCCGCCGGCAAGCACGTGTTCTGCGAGAAACCACTGGCGACCGATCACGCCAAAGCACTGGAGATGACTGAAACCGCCGAGCGGGCCGGACTGGTGGCGATGGTCAACTTGACCTATCGCAACGTCGCCGAGTTGCAGATGGCGCGCAAGCTCGTGCTCGCTGGCGAGATCGGCGCGGTCAAACATGTTGAAGCGTCATATCTGCAGAGCTGGCTGGTTTCCAAAGCGTGGGGCGATTGGCGTACCGAGTCGCAATGGCTCTGGCGCCTGAGCCGCAAGCACGGCTCAAACGGCGTTCTTGGTGACATCGGCATCCATATCCTCGACTTCGCGTCCTATGGCACGGGGCTCGACATCGGATCCGTCTTCTGCCGCTTGCAAACCTTCGACAAGGCGCCTGACAACCGCATCGGCGACTATGATCTTGATGCCAATGATAGCTTCGCCATGACGGTGGACTTTACCAACGGCGCACTCGGCGTCGTGCATGCCAGCCGCTGGGCAACTGGCCACCAGAACGAATTGCGCCTGCGCGTCTATGGCGAGCGTGGTGGCATCGAGGTGCAGCATCGCTCGGACGGATCATCGCTGCGGGCCTGCCTCGGCGCCGACGCCGAGACCGGCACATGGCAGACAGTTACGGCCGAGCCCGTGCTGACGAACTATCAGCGTTTCGCCATTGCAGTCCGTGAGGGCCGCACAGCCGAGCCGTCCTTCCGCCGCGCTGCCGATCTGCAGAAGCTACTCGACTTGAGCGCGTTGACCGCCCTGCGACGGATTGAGATGTCGGCGTGAGCGTCACGTCGATGGGACGGGCAGCAAGTGGCGTGCCTGTCGTTGCCGGTCAAGGTGCTGATGTCGGCGAATACGCGTTGCGCGCTAAGCTGCGCACCGGAAGGGCGGCTGATCGGCGCCCCTCCGGCGAAGTTTGGCTACTTTTCCTTCTTGCCCCGGCCCGTTCCAACGGACGGCACCGACGGCCCCGGCAACGCCTTGCGACTGCTGGCGCCGGCTAACACCTTGCGATCGGGCTTGGGCGGCGGCTCGGGTAAGGCGGCCGGCGCTTCTGGAACGACCGGCACCGGCGGATAGTCAAAGCCGAGCTTCTTTTCGCCGTCGGCAGTCACCACTGTGACGCGGACGATGCCGCCCTTTTCCAGGCGGCCAAACAGCAGCTCGTCGGCGAGCGGCTTCTTGATGTATTCCTGGATGGTGCGCGACAAAGGCCGGGCGCCGAACTTTTCGTCATAGCCCTTCTCGGCCAGCCAGTCGGCCGCCTCGTCGGTCAACTCGATGGTAACGCCGCGATCAGCCAACTGTGCTTCCAGCTGGAAAATGAACTTCTGCACGACATTGCGGATGACGTCTGGCGGCAATCCGTTGAAACCGACGACGGCATCAAGGCGGTTGCGGAACTCGGGCGTGAACATCTTGGTGATCGCCTCCTCGTCCTCACCTTCACGCTTGGTGCGGTTGAAGCCGATCGGTGCGCGCGCCATGTCGGACGCGCCGGCATTGGTGGTCATGATCAGGATGACATTGCGGAAATCAATCGCCTTGCCGTTGTGATCCGTCAGCTTGCCGTGGTCCATCACCTGCAACAGGATGTTGAACAGGTCGGGATGCGCCTTCTCGATCTCGTCGAGCAACAGCACGCAGTGCGGATGCTGGTCGATACCATCGGTCAAGAGGCCGCCCTGGTCAAAGCCGACATAGCCCGGAGGCGCACCAATCAGCCGCGAGACCGTGTGCTTCTCCATGTATTCTGACATGTCGAAGCGCAGCAGTTCGACGCCGAGCAGCTTGGCCAATTGCTTCGCCACTTCGGTTTTGCCGACGCCGGTTGGGCCTGAGAACAGATAGCAGCCGATTGGCTTCTCCGGCTCGCGCAGGCCGGCACGGGCCAGCTTGATCGCCGAGCCGAGCGCCTCAATCGCCTTGTTCTGACCGAACACCACGTTCTTCAAGTCGCGGTCGAGACTGATCAGCACCTCAGCGTCTGATTTGGTGATGGTCTTGGCTGGAATCCGCGCCATGGTCGCGACTGTCGCCTCGATCTCCTTGACGCCAATGGTCTTCTTGCGCTTGGCTTCGGTCACCAGCATCTGCGAGGCGCCAGTCTCATCGATCACGTCAATCGCCTTGTCAGGCAGCTTGCGATCATTGATGTAGCGCGCCGAAAGCTCGACGGCCGACGTGATCGCCTCACGCGTGTATTTGAGCTTGTGGAACTCTTCGAAATACGGCTTCAGGCCCATCAGGATATCGATCGTGTCGGCGACCGACGGTTCCTTGACGTCAATTTTCTGGAAGCGGCGCACCAGGGCGCGATCCTTCTCGAAGTGCTGGCGGTATTCCTTGTAGGTGGTGGAACCAATGCAGCGCAGCGATCCCGCCTGCAGAGCCGGCTTCAGCAGATTGGACGCATCCATGGCGCCGCCCGACGTGGCGCCGGCGCCAATCACCGTATGGATCTCGTCGATGAACAAAATTGCGTGCGGCGTCTGCTCGATCTCCTTCATCACGGCCTTGAGGCGCTCCTCAAAATCGCCGCGATAGCGGGTGCCGGCCAGCAACTGGCCCATGTCGAGCGAGAAGATGATTGCCGGCAACAGGACTTCAGGCACTTCCTTGTTGATGATCTTGCGCGCCAAACCTTCGGCGATCGCGGTTTTGCCGACGCCTGGATCGCCCACGAGCAGCGGATTGTTCTTCTGCCGCCGGCACAAAATCTGGATCGTGCGCATGACCTCGGCCTCGCGCCCGATCAACGGGTCGATCTTACCGATTTTTGCCTTCTCGTTGAGGTTGACGCAATAGGTCGACAGCGCCTCACCCGAGCCAGGTTTCTTAGCTTCGCCTTCACTTTCGCCACTGCCGTCTTCATCGGTGCCTCGCACGGGCTTGGGCTCTGACATGCCCGGCCGCTTGGCGATGCCGTGGCTGATGTATTGAATCGCGTCGAATCGCGTCATGCTCTGTTCTTGCAGGAAGTAGGCGGCGTGGCTCTCGCGCTCGGCGAAGATAGCGACCAGCACATTGGCGCCGGTAACCTCGTCACGGCCTGACGAATTGACGTGGATCAGTGCCCGGTGCACGACGCGTTGAAAGCTCTGCGTTGGCGACGCTTCGCCGGCTTCCTCGTTGACGATGCTGCTGAGTTCCTCGTCGATATACTCGGTCAACCGCTTGCCCAGCTTGTCGAGATCGACATTGCAGGCACGCATCACGGCGGCGGCGTCAGAGTCCTCAATCAGCGCCAGTAGCAGGTGCTCAAGCGTGACGAATTCATGTTGGCGTTCATTGGCGAAAAGAATGGCTTGATGCAGCGCGCGGTCAAGGCTTTGTGACAGTTGGGGCACGGCCTGATCTCACTCCTTTTCCATCGTGCACTGCAGCGGATGCTGGTGCTGACGGGCAAAATCCATCACTTGCGTGACCTTGGTTTCCGCCACTTCGAACGTATAAACACCGCAGATTCCGACGCCCTTATGGTGGACGTGCAGCATGATCCGCGTCGCCTCTTCGCGGTTCTTGCTAAAGAACTGCTCAAGTACCAGCACGACGAACTCCATCGGCGTGTAATCGTCGTTCAGTATCAGCACCTTGTAGAGGCTGGGCTTCTTGGTCTTGGGGCGTGATTTGGTAACGAGGTCAGTGCGTTCGTCGCCACCAGGACGGGTTGGCGTAACGGGGCGTTTGCTGCCCTTAGGCGAACTGGCGAGGATCGCCGCACAGACAGCAATTGGCGCAGGTGCGCTGCTCGCGGCCGCCCCCGCTCGTTGATGTATCACGTCCGATAACGCAATGAGCCGGTTCGACATATAGCGCCCAAGTTGCAGATGGTTCCGTCGCGAACGGCACGGTTGCCGATGGCCTTCGACGATCGCACCAAAATCCTAATGTGTATTGTAGGCGTGCGGCACCCAGCACTGCAATCGCTCTTCAGTTCAGGTTGCGAAAGCCGTTGTTGGGAGCGGCGGGATGGCAATTGGGTATCAGGCACTCAGGGCACAGCCCCGCGAGCACGGAATTCTTAGTATCGCGGATGCGCCCTAAATGCCTGATACCTAATCCATGATATGCAAAACGCAACGAACCCGGCCCCTTTTGAGGGACCGGGTTCTGGACGAGCAAAGCAGTGCGTCGCTATCGCGACCAATCAGCGGCGCTTGGACTTGACGCTCGCCGCCGGACGGAACTCCGCCTGCGCGGCTTCCTGTGCCATTGCGCCGTTCATCTCAATCGGGCGGTAGGCGTCACGCGCCATGTCGACATACATCGACGACAGCTTGGTGCACTGCGCCATGTACTCTTCGTAAGACCGGCGGGCGAAGTCGGACTGGATCGCCACGACCTGATCCAGCGAGCGAGCGCCGGTCAGCTTCTCAAGGGTCGCCGAGCCCTCTTCGAACGAGCGCTTCGAGTAGCTCGACATCTCGTTGGCGATTGTCTGCCAGCTGCGGCCAACTTCACCAAAGCCGCGCATGGCGGTGTCGAGGTTCTGCTGACCCATCTTCTGCAAGTCGTCGAAATTCTGCATGATAGTATTCCTTATGTTGTCTGACGGCGGGATGACGCACGTTTCAGTCGATTTCATGAATGCTGCAGCGCAACATATCAACCCTATGAAACTTGAAGTCAAGCAATTATTGTGCGCTGCACCATTTTGCTTTTAACGCAACAGTGACATTCGCGCGGTAAGCCTCATGGTCCCAGCGCCCGTTCCCGGCGTCAAGTTGCCACCGGTCGTGGCCAAGTGACGCCTAAAAGGCGCCCCAAAATCAGCTGAGAAGGGCAATACGCACACAGCCCGGATCGGCCACTGTCGCGTATGGGGAGGTTGTCAGGCTCGTGTGGCTATGGATGCGCTTCATAGGCGTCGCGGCGCCGTTGGTGCTGTTGGCGGGACTTGCTGCCACGCCAGCGCATGCCGCCGGCTATGCCGCCTTCATCATCGATGCCAATACCGGCGAAGTGCTGCATGAAAATGCTGCCGACGCCGAGCGGTACCCGGCGTCGCTGACCAAGATGATGACGCTCTACGTCATGTTCGAGATGCTCAAGCAGAAGCGCATGACACTTGATACGCCGCTTTCAGTCAGCGCCAACGCCGCCGCCGCTCAACCCTCAAAGCTGGGCTTGCGCGCTGGCGAGACAATAACGGTGCGCGACGCCATGCGCGCCATTGTTACCAAGTCGGCCAATGACGCGGCGCTGGCCATCGCCGAGAACCTCGGCGGGACGGAAGCCAAGTTTGCCCGCTACATGACCTGGAAGGCCAGGAAGCTGGGCATGACTCGGACAGTTTTCCGCAACGCATCAGGACTGCCCAATCCGCAGCAGCACACAACTGCGCGCGATTTCGTCAAACTGGCGATCCGCCTCAACGACGATTTCCCGCAATACTGGAGTCTGTTCAAGACTCAGTACTTCACCTTTCGTGGCCGGCGCTATCGTAACCACAACAGCCTGTTGTTTAACTTTCCAGGTAGCGATGGCCTGAAGACCGGCTACACGCGCGCCTCGGGCTTTAACCTGGTGTCATCGGTCCGGCGCAAAGGTAAACACGTAATTGGCGCGGTGTTTGGTGGCCGTACGGGCAATGAGCGCAACGCCCGCATGCGATCGCTGCTGAAAGCGGCGCTTGATCGGGCATCGCCCATCAAATCCCGCAGACCCAGCGGCGGCGAGGCGCTGGTCGCCGCCAATCCGGCGAAGAAGCCTAAGTCCGCCGCTGTCCAGGTCGCCAGCGCCCAACCGGTGCCCGCGCCGGAGCCTGTCAGCGCCACCCAGCGCTCAGGCCTGACGGCATTCCTGAAGAAAAAGCTTGTCGTCAAAGGCGAGGTTGTGACGACCCTGGCAACGGCAAAGAGCAAACCAGGACCGATCAAGCCCGTGGCTGACAACGCTCCATCAGCCGATGAAGCGACACCCGTTCTGGCACCGGCCAAACCCGCCAGACCGCTCGCAAGTAGCGCTAATCCCGACCTTGCGGAACCGGTAGCGCCCGGCCCGTACCACGTCCAATTGGGTGCCTATGATAGCCAGGACGCGGCCCTGGCGCGCTTGGCGCAAGTGCGCTCGACCCTGACACAGGCCGGCGGCGCCACCGTCCTCAAGGGCCATACGGGGGTCGCAGTGCGCTACGACGCCCCTGACAAAGTCTGGTACCGCGCCCGTTTTGCCGCCTACGACAGAGCCGCCGCACAATCCGCTTGTATTTCGCTCAAGCAGCGAAATATCGACTGCCTAGTGATGCGCGCTCAATAACAGAGCAGCGCTACCGGCGCGCCGCCATGCCTTGATAGTGGGCAAGCAAGTAGACTCGAATGGCGCCGGACAAGCCGGAATTGGCGCGAGCGGCGTCAATGCGCGCGACCAATTGTGAGAGCGACACGCGCTCGGTGGCCGCGACTTCGCGCAAGGCTTCCCAGAACGGCGCTTCTAGCGAAACCGATGTCCGGTGGCCGGCGATTGAGAACGAACGCTTGACAGGGCGGGCTGTCAGGCCGGCCAGCACTGCCGCACTGACTGTCCTTAGTGGCGCGGCAAGCGTCACAGCCAGCGCCTCACGCGGGACTTGTAGGCGCGATACGCCTCGCCGAAACGGGCCTCCAGATGGAGTTCCTCCGAGGCGATAGCGAGCCGATCGAGCGCCAGTGCCAGCACCGGGACGAGGACCAGCGTCCACAGCGAGCCATAGCGCAGCGCCGCGCCCAAGAAGCACAGCACGCCAGCGACATACATCGGGTTGCGGGTGAACTGGTATGGGCCACCTAGCGCCAGGTACTTGGCGATTCCAGCAGGATCAACGACCGTGCCGGCCTGCTTGAACGTGACGATTGCCCAGATCACCAGGGCAATGCCAACGAGGAACATCAGTCCGCCGATCTCGCGCCAGGGCAGGCCGGTTGGCCAGGCGGGGCTCGGCGCCAGTGTCTCCAGGCCATAGGCCAGCAACGCGATAATGCCATAGAGCATCGGCGGCCAAGGCAGCGTGTTGGCGCGCGCGGCAGGATCATGGGGCGCTGGCATAGTCATGGTTCGCCGCTCCTGTCGTCGCGACGTTCAGCCGGGATCGTCGATCCGCTCAGCTTGCTGCCGTCCAGACGGTCCTGCTGCAGCACGCCCAGTGCTGCGTCTTTCTCGCGATCCGCCTTGCCGCGCCCGAAGCGGGCGCGCTGCTCAGCGGCAATTCCGGAGCGCTTGTCCCGCGCGCGATCTTTGCGGGCCTGCCGCAGATTGATAATGGTCGCTGTCATGTCAGCCTCTCTCAAGCGGCGGCGCACACTTACGAAAAGTCCTGGCTTACGCGTCGTTCAGCTTGCAGCCCAACCTGCCCGCCAGATCCTGAATGTACTGTGAAGCGACCCGGCCCGACCGTCCGCCGCGCGTCATCGCCCATTCCAGAGCCTCGCGCTCCAGGCTGGCGTCAGCGATTGTCAGCGCATGATAGGCAGCGTAGCCGCGCACCATGTCCAGATACTGGCTCTGGGAGCAATTGTGGAAGCCAAGCCAGAGGCCAAACCGGTCGGATAGTGACACCTTCTCTTCGACCGCCTCAGACGGATTGATGGCGGTGGAGCGCTCGTTCTCCATCATGTCGCGCGGCATCAGGTGCCGACGGTTGGAAGTCGCATAAAACAAGACATTTGTCGGGCGTCCTTCAAGTCCACCCTCAAGAACCGCCTTGAGCGACTTGTAGGTGGTATCCTCGGCATCGAAGGACAGGTCGTCGCAGAAAAGCAGGCAGCGGCGCGTGGT
>JANNSA010000212.1:0-5435 GCA_031402115.1 Hyphomicrobiaceae bacterium
TCAAGCACATGGCCGGCAACGTGCTGCGACAAGCGCCCGGCAAGCAGAGCCTGCGCGTCAAACGCCGCCTCGCCGCCTGGGACGACGCGTTCCTGGCGAGCCTGATCGCAGCCGGGTAAATTCGTTCACCCGATTCCCCTGAGGGTTGGTGACTGGCTCGCCGGCCGGCGACAAGCATTTGACAACGCGTGCCGCTCAGGCATCTTTGGCCGCCTGGATCGCGTTGCGAACAACAGGTGGCATGATGGCGGACGATGCAAGCGGCGGCATTCACGGTGGCCGCCTGGGACCTGACGAATACGCACGCAACTTTGGCGACCTGCATCCGCCACTTGGCCGGCATGAAGCGGCGGTGGAAGCTGACCGGTGCTACTTCTGCCACGATGCGCCGTGCATTACCGCCTGCCCGACGGCGATTGATATCCCGCTGTTCATTCGCGAGATCATGGCTGGCAACCCACACGGTGCCGCTAAGACGATCCTCGACCAGAACATTCTTGGCGGCATGTGCGCGCGCGTCTGCCCGACCGAGACGTTGTGCGAGCAGGCATGCGTGCGAGAAGTGGCCGAGGGCAAGCCGGTCAAGATCGGTCAGTTGCAGCGCTACGCTACCGACGCGCTGCTGAGTTCAGGCAAGCAGCCGTACACGCGGGCTGCGCCAACCGGGCGGCATGTGGCTGTAGTCGGCACCGGACCTGCGGGTCTCGCCTGCGCGCACCGGCTGGCGCAGCATGGTCACGACGTCACCATGCTGGAGGCGCGCGACAAGGCTGGCGGGCTGAACGAATACGGCATCGCCGCCTACAAAGTGGTGGATGCCTTCGCGGCGCGCGAAATCGAGTTCATTCTGTCCGTCGGCGGCATTCGCGTGGAAACCGGCAAGCGGCTCGGTCGTGATGTGATGCTGGCGGACCTGGCGCAGCGCTACGACGCGGTGTTCCTCGGCATGGGATTGCCCGGCAGCAATGCGCTGGGCGTGCCCGGCGAGGACCTAGCGGGCGTTGTTGACGCCGTGCAATGGATCGCCGACTTGCGCCAAGCGACGGACATGGCGCGCTTGCCTGTCGGCCGCCGCATCGCCGTGATTGGCGGCGGCATGACGGCGATTGACGTTGCGGTGCAGTCGAAGCTGCTCGGCGCCGAGGACGTGACGATCTTCTATCGCCGTGGCCAGCAGCGCATGAATGCCAGTCGCTATGAGCAGAATCTGGCGCAAAGCAAGGGCGTGCGCATCAAGCATTGGCTGCGGCCCGCCCGGGTGCTCGGTACGGATGGCCGCGTCACTGGGCTGGAGCTGGCATACACCACAGAGCAGGACGGCAAGCTAACGGACACCAGCGAGACTTTGTCCGTTGCAGTCGACATGGTGTTCAAGGCGATCGGCCAGTCGTTCGCCGCTGATCCACTTGGCGGGTTGATCAAACTGGAAGCTGGCCGCATCGCCACCGACAGCGAGCGGCGCACCAGCCTCGCCAAAGTCTGGGCCGGCGGCGACTGCCGGGTCGGCGGCGATGACCTGACCGTGGCGGCGGTGGCCGACGGGCGCGACGCGGCGATGAGTATTCTTGCGGCGCTCGGAAAAGCGTAAGAGGCAGCCCTATGCGGTACTTTTTCAATTCGCAAAGCTTAGCCACGGAAGGGTGAACCTGATGCAAGACCTTCTCCAGGAATCCCAGCCAGCGACCGAAGGCTTCACCTTCAAGCAGTTCCTGGCGTTCGTCGAAAGCCGTCCAGATCATGAGCGGTGGGAACTGATCGAGGGGGTCATTGAATTGAATGCGACGGCTACTGATTTTCACCAGATCATCGTGACCAATTTGGTCTCGTACCTGGATGCCGCAGCTCAAAGAGAGGGCGATTCGTGGATGGTGCTTCCGGGTCTGGGCATCCATCTGCCATCCGATGACAGCAATGCGCCCAACCCCGATGTGCTGGTCCGCCCGACACCACTGTCTAGCGTGCATTTTTGCAATGACGCGCTGATCATTGTCGAGGTTCTGTCGCGATCCACGCGGCGCAAGGACCTGACGACCAAGCGTGAGTATTACACGAAGCTGCCAAGCCTCGAGCACTACATCATCATCGAGCCACAGCAATTGCTGGTGCGCGACTATGCGCGACAGACCGGTTGGACGGAACGGAAACGCACCCAAGCCGGCGATCTTTTGGAGCTTGCCGGACTGGGCGTTAACGTACCCATTCGGCAAGTCTATCGCTCAACAGGCCTTGCTTGAATCCGAAGTTTGCCGTGAACAGGAAGTGGACGCCATGGCGGATCTGCGCAGCACCTTTGCCGGTATCAAATCGCCGAATCCGTTCTGGCTGGCGTCAGCGCCCCCGACGGACAAGGCCTACAATGTCGTGCGCGCCTTCAAGGCGGGCTGGGGCGGCGTGGTGTGGAAGACGCTGGGCGAGGACCCGGCGGTGGTCAACGTCAATGGCCCGCGTTATGGCGCGGTCTGGGGCGCCGACCGGCGGCTGCTCGGCTTCAACAACATCGAGCTGATCACCGACCGTTCGCTGGACATCAACCTGCAGGAGATCGCCCAGGTCAAGCGCGACTGGCCGGACCGGGCGATGGTCGTATCGCTGATGGAGCCGTGCGAGGAAGCCAACTGGTCGGCCATACTCAAGCGGGTTGAGGAAACCAATGCCGATGGCGTCGAGCTGAACTTCGGTTGCCCGCATGGCATGAGCGAGCGCGGCATGGGTTCCGCCGTTGGCCAGGTGCCGGAGTATATCGAGATGGTGGCGCGCTGGTGTAAGGCGCACACGCGCATGCCGGTGATCGTCAAGCTGACGCCGAACATCTCCGACATCCGCCCGCCGGCGCGGGCCGCCAAAAAGGGTGGTGCCGACGCGGTGTCGCTGATCAACACCATCAACTCCATCGTCAGCGTCGATCTCGACACCTTCGCGCCACAGCCGACGGTGGACGGCAAGGGCACCCATGGCGGCTATTGCGGCCCCGCCGTCAAGCCGATCGCGCTCAACATGGTCGCCGAGATCGCGCGCGACGCGCAAACCAAGGGCATGCCGATTTCAGGCATTGGCGGCATCACGACATGGCGCGATGCGGCCGAGTTCCTGGCGCTCGGCGCCGGCAACGTGCAGGTCTGCACCGCCGCGATGGTCTACGGCTTCAAGATCGTCAAGGAACTGACCTCGGGGCTGGCGGACTGGATGGACGAGAAAGGCCACGCCTCCGTCGCCGCCGTCAGCGGCCGGGCGGTGCCGAATGTCACGGATTGGCAGTTCCTCAACCTCAACTTCATCGCCAAGGCCGTCATCAACCAGGATGCCTGCATCAAATGCGGCCGCTGCCACATCGCCTGCGAGGACACCTCGCACCAGGCGATCACGGCCATGGTCGACGGCAAGCGCCACTTCGAGGTGATCGACGCCGAATGCGTCGGCTGCAATCTGTGCGTGAGCGTGTGCCCGGTGGAGAACTGCATCACGATGGAAGCGATGCCGGTCGGCAGCGTTGATCCGCGCACGGGGCGGCCGGTTGTGGCGACTTACGCCAATTGGACGACGCACCCGAACAACCCGAACGCCAAGCAGGCGGCGGAGTAAAGCACGATAAAAGGCAGGTCTGGTATGCGTTGGCTCTTACACTTGTGCCTGACCGTGGTGATCTCGATCGCCGTCGGCTTCGTGGCTGAAAAGGCGTCCAACCGGGAGAGCCTCGCTTATTTGCAGGAAGTCCAGCGCGAGGTTTATGCCGCGACCTCAGAATTCAATCCGTGGGAGCTGGGCCAGACCGTGATGGCGGCATCGGCGGCAAAGTCACTGACAGCGACTGACGGAGGACAAACTTGGGGGGAGCCCGAGGCGGAGAGGCGGCGGCGAGAGCAAGCCCAAAACGAACTGTTATGCGCCGACAATTCTGGTATCGCTAAATACGGGCTGCTGTGCCGGGCACTGTCGCAGGACACGCTCGCAGGCCCCGCATACGTACCGCCGCCACCGAATTTCGGCGGCTGGGCTGCATGGATGCCCTGGGGCCCGCTGAAACCCCTGATCGCGACTGCTGACGTGCTCTGGTATCTGCCGTTCGCGGGCACCTGGACGCACACCATCGTCATCGGGCTCGAAAGCCTGTTGGGGCTCGGGCTGTTCACATGGTGGACTCGTAGCGAAAAAGAGCCGGGCTTCATGCACTGGGCTATCGGCTTGCCGCTGTGCGTCGTCGGTGGTGGCAGTCTCGTCGCGCTCGCCGGGCAATGGCTGATGCTGGGTGGGCTCTACGTCTTCGGCTGGCTCACCTCGCTGGCGGGCGCCTGCAGCGCCGCCGGCGGATTGATCTCGGCCGGTTGGTACGTGCTGACCAAGGCCTTCGAGGTCAGCGCGTCCGATGGGCTTGCCAGTGTCGCCAAGAATGTGACGGAGTGACCAAAATGGCCAAAGCAAAACAAAAGAAGAACAGCAACACTTACGTTGAGTGCTACATACTGCCCGTCAAGACGGCGCGGCTCGATGCGTATCAACGCTTCGCCGAGAAGTCGGGCGATCTCTGGCTGGCGCATGGAGCGCTCGCGGTCACGGAATACGTCGCTGACGATGCCAAGTCGGGCGTGCGCACGTCCTTCCCGCAGTCGGTGCAGCTGGAGCCGGACGAAACCGTGGTCGTGGCGCTCATCACTTTCGCCTCGCGCGCGGATTGTCATCGCATCAAGGCTGCTGTGATGAATGATCCGGCCATGTCCGCCCTATTCCCCGACATTCCCGTCGACGGCAGCCGCATGTTCTGGGGTGGTTTCACGACCCTGGTTGAGCGGTGAGCAGAGTACGCGTTGGTCGTCACCATATCGCATCGAACCGGATAGGCCGCTGATGACCCTCGCGCCGCCGCCGCTGCCGCCGATCGCGCCGCCCAAGCAATGGTGGGACCGCAACTGGAAATGGGCGTTGCCGGTTGGCTGCCTGACCGCGCTGGTCGCGTTCCTGTCGATCGCCGCACTGCTGGTCTATCTGGTTATGAGCCTGGTAATGGCGATGATGAAATCGACCGATGCTTACAAGACCGCGCTGGCCAGCGCCCGGGCCAACAGCGCTGTCACCACAGTACTCGGCACGCCGATTGTGGAAGGCTGGTTCACGACAGGCAGCGTCAATCTTGAGGGATCGACAGGTAGGATCGACATCGCGATCCCGGTCAGCGGCCCTAGGGGCAGCGGATACGTCTATGTTGTCGGCACCAAATCGAGGAACTTGTGGACCTACACGACCCTGGTTGCGCAGATTGACGGGTCCAACCAACGGATCGATCTCGCACCGCCGGCGCCATAACTTTCCCCTGGGACGATCATACGCGCCCGCTCAAGGCTTCCTGAGCAAACCCCAGCAGGCATCGGCTCGCGCGCCGGACGCGTCCCCAGGCCGTACCCAGGCTATCCACCGCTCGCCCACAGTTGGACCTACATGTAGTG
>JANNSA010000213.1:0-2567 GCA_031402115.1 Hyphomicrobiaceae bacterium
GCATCCGGTCGATTTCTCAGCCGCCGATGTGGCGCAACTCAGCCACGGCGAATGGACCGGCCCGCAAGCCAACCAGATGCTGCAGACCCTCAGCGACCGCGGCATCCTCTACCGCACCCGCCACGGCCGCTACACCTTCACGGTGCCGATGTCCGAAGCCATGATCACCCGCCGCCTGCGCAACGACGAAAGCGTCGACGACAGCTGGCGGACGCCGGCCGCCCGCGCCATACAAGCGCCGCCGCCAGCCGCGCCCAAGCGCAAATCCTGGAGCCTGTTCGGCTGACAGGAGGGGCCAATATACTTATTCCGATACACCCTATCAGTGATCTTCGCTCACATCATGGAATAGGTATACTGTCCGACCTTTCGGCAGGCATACGGCCGAGGCGCCGCTACGGATCGAGTATCAGCAGGCCGGACGGTATCTCGCCTCGGATGAGACGCAAGATCGCAGCATGATCGCGCCGGAGAATATGTTCGACTGCGTTTGTAGACGCATTGCCGACGCGGAGCCAAACAACAGCGGGCGGTGGTCCCAACAACAAGCTGCGGTGCAGAAAGTCGGTATCCCGGGTGGCGACGACAAGGCCATCGGCGGCGGCCCGAGACCAGATTTCCGTATCCGCAGCATGCTCCAGTTCCTCAGTCACAACGTGGAGGACGCCTGGGAACAGATCAGCAAAAGCCGTACGACAAGTTTCCGCGACAGGTTCTATTCGAACAGCAGGCTCACTCGGCAGCCTGCGTGCCGAACAAACGCCGCTCGCGATCGGCGGCATCGGCTAGGCACGCACGAAGGTCCTCAGCCGTCAGCTCAGGAAAATCCGAGAGGATTTCTTCCGCACTCATACCTGAGGCGAGGTAGTCGAGGACGTCCTGCACGGTTATGCGCAACCCACGGATCGTGGGCTTGGCACTCCGCTTGCCTGGTTCGATAGTGATGATGTCGCGGTAATCCATCCCGCAACAATGCCCCCGGCGATGCCGGCGGTCAAGGCGCGGACTGGCGGCCAAGGCGTGGCCGCGAGCTGTCCTTTCGGTGGTCATCCACCCCTCCCGCCAACAAATGGACAGTAATCCTATCCCGCAACCTATCACTGATCTTCGTCTACGCCATGCAATAGGTATACTGTCTCGGTTTACCCCGTGCAGCTTGCCCGGATCAGCCGCCAGCCGGGCTTCCACCGCGGTCCATTCGATGTCGGGATGCCGGTGCATGTTGCTGGCGAACCGTTGGTGCAGGGTGCGAATGAGTTCATGAGACGACGGCACAGTCATCGCACTTGGCTCTGACTGTCCTGGGTTCCAGTTGCCCTGCTACTGCAGTTCAACCTCAGCTGTCTCAACGAGATCCGCAGCTTCGCAGGCTGTGCACGCAGTGCGGGTCTTAACCCTGAATGTCGCGTCGGCCTTATGAAACAAAAGTCGATGGCAGCATAATGCGTGCCGGACTAGGGTACGGGCGATTGAGCTTTGAGGCGGCTTTTGCCCCGGAGCGGTCGTCATGGCTTTGGCAAAGAGCGACTACGACCGATCGAACAAGTTCTTGCAATTAATGTCTGGTCTTTCAACTGATGCCCATTTGCGCTTGACTTGAAGCTAGCGGATGCGACCATCCGGCGCATGTCGGTTGAATGGATTGGGTGATAAATTATCTTTGAGTTATTCTGATTGGACTTATGCTCATGCTTTACGCGCCCTCAGTTTTGATTGACTACGAGCGCTACCCGATTGACCAAGAAGGGGCGAATCGAGACACCTTGTTGAATAGGATCCGTACTGACTTGGCACGTGACGGCTGTTCGATCACAAAACAATTTCTGACTTCCGAAGGCATTGCGGCGCTCACGGCTGAAGCTGATAGAGTAGCAGACAAAGGCCACCGTAGTTTCAACCGCACTAATGTTTATTTCTCGAAGGACGACCCAAGTCTCCCGATTGATGATCCACGTCGACAATTTTTTGATCGCTCGAATTCATTTGTGCCTGCGGACAACTTTCCCAAGAACGGCCCACTTCGTACAATTCACGATAGTCAGGGGTTCGACCGCTTCATACAAGACTGCCTTCAGGAGAATGAATTCTACCGCTACGCCGATCCATTGGCGGACGTAATCGTCAACATCGCCGAGGAAGGCAACGGCTTTCCTTGGCATTTCGACACGAATAACTTTACCGTCACGCTTGCTATACAGAATGCCGACAACGGCGGCGCATTCGAATACGCGCCCAACATTCGTGAGGGGGACGAGAATTTTGCTGAAGTCTCTCGCGTTCTTAGCGGTACTTCAAACAAGGTGAAGGTGCTCAACCTTGAGCCAGGTGACCTTCAGATCTTCCGCGGGAGATACTCTCTGCATAGGGTGGCACCCCTAAGTGGATCGAGTCGGCGCTATGTCGCGATTTTTTCGTATGTTGGTGAACCGAACATGGTCGGAACACCAGAGCGAACGAGGCAACTCTATGGCCGGACACTGCCAATCCACCATGAACGTGCCGGGCTAAGGTCAGATTCATATCTTGATTGAACGAGCGTTTGTTCGTCGAACATTTATTTGCAGAGG
>JANNSA010000214.1:0-6022 GCA_031402115.1 Hyphomicrobiaceae bacterium
CGCCCGTCGGGCGGATGAATCCCGTTGGGCTGTCATCCGCCCGGCGATAATCGATTTTCCACCTGCCCATTAAGCCTTTGCCACGCGCGCCCGCTCGGCGAGCGTGCGGGTGGCGGCGACGGTCTCGGCAGCGGCGTACCAATAGCGGCGATCGAGTTCGATGTTGAAAATGACGCCGGCTGGAAATGTGCAGGCCGCCAGGATCGCGTCCCAGGGCAACGAGCCCCAGCCGGTCGGCAGATGTAGATCGCCATGTCCAAAGGCGAGCTTCTCGCCATCGGCATACATCCAGATATCGTCAGCGCGGCCAAAGCTGTCGTGGATGTGCAGATGGGGTGCGAGTGCTGCTAGCGGCGTCACTTCGGTGACGACGTCGCCGCCGCGAAAACCGGTTTCCAGGTAGGCGTGGCTGAAGTCGACCGTGGCGCCGACATGACTGTGGCCAACAATGGCAAGTTCGCGCGCCAATCGGGAGGCGCTGGCGGTGTGTATTTTGCCTTCCGTGTCAGCGAACACGTTCTCGACACAGACCATCAGCTTGTGCTGCTTGGCCAGGTCACCGGCCTTGCCAAGATAGTCTCGCTGCCTCGCATAAGCGGCGTCTACGCCCTCAGCAGCCGAAGTGCGTATATGGCCCGTGTGCAGCACATAGTTGATCGCGCCGATCTCGGCCGCCACCTCGACATTGGCCTGAAAAACCTGCCAATGTCGTTCGAGCCGGTGCGGCTCGTCCATGAAGTTGATGCCGAGCGTGCCATGCACCGTCCAAGCCACCTTGCGGTTCGCGCACGCTGACTTCAAACGCTGCAGATGCGGCTTGTGCACGCGCCCGCCGATGATCAGGTCCATGTCATAAGTGGGCAGCTCGATGCTATCGACACCCAGCCCCTCGCACGCGTCGAGAATGCCACTGAGGTCCGAGAGATCGGATTTGCCCGTCAACGCCGAAATGCCGACGCGGGGGTATTTCGACATGGCTGGGTGCTCCAGAACAAGGGCCTGTTAACGTCTCATTAATATCGAGGATCAAGGGTCACGATACCAGCATGATTCGGCCGTTTTGGAAGTGATCCGAGGAATGACAAGCCATCAAAGCGCTCTGACTACGCGCACCACCGCCGCCATCCCAGCGAAGGCCGGGAGTCTAGGCGGGTGAACAATTCGGACATGACACTTGCATCCACTCTCGCAGCGCGATGGCTGGAACATCTAGTTGATGAGCGCGGCCTCGCAGAACTGACGTGCATCGCCTACGAGCGCGACGTGCGGCAATTCCTCGATTACTTAGCACTGCAACTGCAGCGGCTGCCAACCCTGAGTGATCTGGCCGCCGTCGACGTGCGCCAGGTTCGGGCTTTCATGGCGGCGCGACGCAAGTTTGGCACGCAATCCCGTTCGCTCGCCCGGCAACTTTCAGCGCTGCGCATGTTTCATCGCTGGCTGGCCATGCAAGGGCTGGTGACCAACCGCTCGGTTAGCTTGGTCAACCGGCCCAAGGTACCGCATTCCCTGCCCAAGCCGCTGACTGTCGACAAGGCTCTGGATGTGGTCTCCGATCCTGGCACGGCGGAGCTGGATTGGGTCGTCGCGCGCGATATCGCCGTGCTGCTGCTGCTGTATGGCGCCGGCCTGCGGATTTCGGAGGCCCTGGCCTTGACGCCGCGCGACTTGCCAGCAAGTGGCGGCGCGACGCTGATCATTCGCGGCAAGGGCGGCAAGGAACGCATGGTGCCGGTGCTGCCGGTCGCCCGCGCCGCCGTCGAGCGTTATGTGCGGCTGGTGCCCTATCCGCTGGAGCCGGGCGAGCCGATGTTCCGGGGTGCCAAGGGCGGCCCCTTGTCGCCCCGCCTGATTCAGTTGGCAATGGAGCGCATGCGCGCGGACCAGAGCCTGCCCGAAACCGCGACGCCGCATGCGCTGCGGCATTCTTTTGCCACGCACCTGCTGTCGGCCGGCGCTGACCTCCGGCAAATTCAGGACCTGCTGGGTCACGCGTCGCTATCGACGACGCAAGGCTACACCGCTGTCGATCGCGCGCGGCTGCTGGATGTGTACGACCGCGCCCATCCGCGCGCTTGAATTCCAAATCCAGCCGCGCCAAGCCTTTGCGTTGAAACCTGCAAACGCGTGAGGCGATCATGACCCGGCAGCAGCTTGGCGTCTGCTACTACCCTGAGCACTGCGCGGAAGACCGCTGGCCGCTCGACGCGGCGATGATGCGCGAGGCCGGCATCAGCTTTGTGCGCATCGGTGAGTTCGCCTGGTCGCGGCTGGAGCCAAAGCCTGGAGTGTACGCCTTTGATTGGCTGCAGCGCGCGATCGACGTGTTGCACGCACACGGCCTCCAGGTCGTGCTGGGCACACCAACCGCGACGCCGCCGAAATGGCTGGTCAACCAGATGCCGGAGATGGTGGCGGTCGATGCCAACGGGCGGCCGCGCCGGTTTGGCTCACGCCGGCACTATTGCTTCTCGCATGAGCCCTATGCGCTGGAATGCGATCGTATCGTCTCGGCGCTGGCCAAGCAGTTCGGTGGGCATCCGGGCGTCGCCGGCTGGCAAACGGACAACGAGTACTCGTGTCACGACACGACCGAGAGTTATTCGGCCGCCGCGCTGGCTGCCTTCCGGAGATGGTGCGCGGCACGGCATGGCACGGTTGACGCGCTGAATGCCGCCTGGGGCAACGTGTTCTGGTCGATGGAACTCACGTCCTTCGATGAGGTGGAGCTGCCCAACCTGACCGTGACGGAAGCCAATCCGGCGCATCGCCTGGATTTTCAGCGCTTCTCGTCGGATCAGGTGGTGCGCTTCAACCGGCGCCAAACTGACATCATCCGCGCGCACTCGCCCGGCCGCACGATCCTGCACAACTACATGGGGTCCATTACCAATTTCGACCACTGGGCGGTTTCGGCCGATCTCGATGCGGCATCGTGGGACAGCTATCCGCTCGGCTTCCTGGAGCGAGACACTGACGATGTTGCCTTTAAGGAGCGCTATCTGCGTGTTGGCGATCCGGACTTGCAGGCGTTCCACCATGACCTTTATCGCGGTTGTGGCCGTGGTCGCTGGTGGGTGATGGAGCAGCAGCCAGGCCCGGTCAACTGGGCGCCATGGAACCCATCGCCGGCGCCGGGCGCGGTGCGGCTGTGGACTTGGGAGGCCTTTGCGGCCGGAGCCGAGGTGGTTAGCTATTTCCCATGGCGGCAGGCGCCGTTCGCACAAGAGCAGATGCACGAGGCGCTGCTGTTGCCGAACTCTGAGCCTAACGAGGCGTTCTTTGTTGCCAAGCAAGTTGCCGCTGAACTGGTGGCGCTCAACGCGACCGTTGGTGGCAGGCGCTCGGACGTGGCGCTGGTGTTCGACTATGAGAGCGCTTGGGCCTGGACGATCCAGCCGCAAGGCCGCGATTTCTCCTATCTCGGGCTGATCCTGCGCTTCTATCGCGCCCTGCGCCGCGCCGGTGTTTCCGTTGATATCGTGCCGCCAACCCCCGACGCCATCGTCGATCGCAAGCTGGTGCTGTTGCCCGGGCTGTTCGCCATCCCGGAGGCGCTGGCTACGGCATTGGCAGCGTCCGATGCGGTTCTGCTGGCTGGCCCCCGCTCCGGTTCAAAGACGGCGGAGTTCCAGATTCCGCGCAATCTGCCGCCAGGCCCGATTGGCGACGTGTTCGGCGTTCGCATCCGTTGCGCCGAAAGCTTACGTCCCGGCATCGCGATTGCTGTGGCCGGCAGCAATTCTGGCGCTGCCTTCGAGGGCTGGCGTGAGTTCATGACCGATGCCAGCAGCGCCGAGCTGATCATCAACTCAGCCGATGACCAGCCGATGCTGACCCGGCGTGGCAAGGCGCATTATCTGGCGGGCCAGCCGAATGCCGCGCTGATGGACGAGGTCATCGCCCGGCTGCTGGCAACCGCTGGCATCGCGGCGGAGACGCTGCATCCCGACATCCGCATCCGTGACAATGGCGGCATCCGCTTCGCCTTCAACCACGGCCCCGCCGCCGTTGACATCAGCCGCCACGTCGGCGCCGCGCCGCTGTTGCTGGGCGGCGCCCTGTTGCCATCGTGTGGCGTGGCTGCCTGGCGGCTCGCAAAGTCGTGATCCTGGTGCGCGCATCTGGCCGCTATGCTCATGATCTTGCAGCTGCCCGGAGCCGCCATGCGCACCAGCTTGTTTGTCCTGATGAGCTTTCTGCTTGCTGCCACCGCCGCCGCTGCCGAGCGCAAACTCAGTGGCCCGGAAATCGAAACCGTGCTGACGGGCAACACGGTCGTTGGCGACAGCGACAAGGGCCAATGGAAACAGTTCTTCGGCAAAGGCGGCGACACGCTCTATGTGCGCGGCAGTGAGCCGCCATCGCCCGGCGCCTGGAAGATCAAGGGCGACGACTATTGCTCACAATGGCCGCCATCCTTGAATTGGAGCTGCTATGCCGTCAGCGCCGATCTGGAAGTGGCTCAGCCAACCATCACCTGGGTCGGCGAAAGCGGCACCAAGTTCCCCGGTATCGTCCGCAAGGGCAACGACTTCTGAGCCGCTAGCGACTATGTCGTCCGCTCACCCGGCCGCCTTCTTCTCCAAGTACTTTTCCAGCCAGTGGATGTCGTAGACGCCATTGACGATGTCGGGCTGGGCGATCAGTTCGGTGAACAGCGGGATAGTTGTCTCGATGCCATCGACAACGAACTCAGCGAGCGCCCGGCGCAGGCGCATCAGGCATTCCGTGCGGTTTTTGCCGGTGACAATCAGCTTGCCGATCAGGCTGTCGTAATAGGGCGGGATCGAATAGCCCTGGTAAATGCCGCTATCGACGCGCACGCCAAGGCCGCCCGGCGTATGCCACGATAAGACCTTGCCTGGCGATGGACGAAACGTCTGCGGGTTCTCGGCGTTGATGCGGCACTCGATCGCGTGGCCTGAAAAGACGATGTCGGATTGCTGGTAGCCAAGCGGCGCGCCGGACGCGATGCGGATCTGTTCGACCACCAGATCAAGCCCGGTGATGCCCTCGGTCACCGGGTGTTCGACCTGTAGGCGCGTGTTCATTTCGATGAAGAAGAACTCGCCGTCCTCATACAGGAACTCGACGGTGCCAACGCCGCGATAAGATATCTTGCGCATAGCGCGCGCTACCGTCTCGCCGATCTTCTGGCGTTGGGCGGCGTTGAGGGCGGGCGATGGCGCTTCCTCGAATATCTTCTGGTGGCGGCGCTGTAGCGAACAATCGCGCTCGCCGATGTGCACGGCATTGCCGCGGCCATCACCGAGCACCTGGATTTCGATATGCCGGGGCTTCGACAGATACCGCTCGAGATAGACTGCGTCGTCGCCGAACGCTGCCTTGGCCTCGGCGCGCGCGGTCGACAAGGCTTCAGACAAATCGGCGGCGGTTTTGGCGACCTTCATGCCGCGCCCGCCACCACCCGACGCGGCTTTCACCAATAGCGGAAAGCCGATGGTTTCCGCGACCTTGAAGGCCTCGGCGTCCGTGCGGATGGCGCCATCGGAGCCCGGCACCACGGGAATACCCAGCTTCTTGGCAGTTTCCTTGGCCTCGATCTTGTCGCCCATGATGCGGATATGCTCCGACGTCGGGCCGATAAAGGTGATTTTGTGCTCTTCGAGGATCTCCGCGAACTTGGCGTTCTCCGACAGAAAGCCGTAGCCCGGGTGCACGGCGTCAGCGCCGGTGATCTCGCAGGCAGTCAGCAATGCCGGGATGTTCAAATAGCTGTCGCGCGCTGGCGGCGGACCGATACAAACGCTCTCGTCAGCCAAGCGAACATGCATAGCGTCGGCGTCGGCGGTGGAGTGCACCGCGACCATGGCGATGCCGAGCTCCTTGCAGGCGCGCTGGATGCGCAGCGCAATCTCACCCCGGTTGGCGATCAGAATCTTGTCGAACATTACTCGATCACCACCAGCGGCTCGCCATACTCAACCGGCTGTCCGTTCTCGACCAGCACAGCCGTGACTGTACCGCCGCGCGGCGCCGGAATCTGGTTCATGGTCTT
>JANNSA010000215.1:0-1648 GCA_031402115.1 Hyphomicrobiaceae bacterium
GTGAGCAACTCGATTGCCTTCGAGGGCTCCCCGGCTGCGATGTAGTCAGTGGCCAAATTGGAGTACGCCATCGGATGCTTCGGGTCCAGGGAAAGCCCAATCTCGCTGGCGCGACGCGCCCCCTCAAAGTCACCGTGACTACCGGCGTAGTTGGCAAGGGCCGCGTAGATATTCGGAAGTTTTGGATCAAGTTCCTTCGCTTTTAATGCCCAATCGCGCCCCTCCAGCAGGTGCTTCTCACGAACAGCCGGGTCCGGAGTGAAATCCCTGTCGGCCAAAATAGTGAGCACGATTGCCAGACCAGCCATTGCTTCCGCATTTCCAGGTTCGATCAACAGGGCTTGTCGATAGAGGGCCTGTCTCTCGTCGAAGATCTTCAGCGACCTGGGTCTAAGAATCAACGCTCTGGCGCGTAGCAGCAAATCGGTGACTTTGGAATCACTCTTGCGCGTCTCGCTTTCCCGTGCGGTGATGATCAGTGTCTCGCGCGCAATGCTGTTGCCGATGCGAGCCGTGATCGAATCCTGCAATTCAAAAAGGTCGGCCTGACTCCCATCAAAACTCTCCGACCACAGTTGCGCATTGGTCGACGTATCCGCCAACTGCGCATTGATCCGAATCTTGTCCCCACTGCGCTGCACACCACCCTGCAATGCAAACCGCACGCCCAGCTCCTTGCCGATCTGCTGCACGGTCACCGGCTTGTCCTTGTACGCAAACGCGGTCGCGGTACTGACGATGAACGCATCGCGGATGCGCGACAGGTCGGCGGTCACCGCTGCGGTGATCCCGTCGGCGACGTAGGCCTGCTGCGGGTCGCCAGTGAGGTTGGCGAACGGCAGCACGACGATCGACAGCGGCCCCGCATCACCCTTGCCAACCAATGCCAGCAGGGATGACGACTGCGCGCTCGCATCCGCAGCCTTGTAGAAGTTCCAGTACCCCCCAATACCTCCAAGAACGGCGCCGATGCTGGCAACGGCAACGATCGCGCCCCTGAGTGTCTTGAGCCAGGCCAGCCGTCCTGCGAGCGCTCCCGGATTGGGCGCCAGCTTCGCCTGATTGCCGGCCGTCGACTCGGCGATCGCACTCTCACCCGGCAAGCGCTGGCGCATCCGATAGGCCCGCACGGGCTGCGCGATGTTCTTGACCGCCTGCTCGCCGACGTCCTCGAACACCGCGTCGACGCGCTGCGCCACCATGCCATGCACGGCTTGCGACACCGCCACGGCCCCCGGCGCGGCCAGCCCTTCGAGCCGAGCGGCGATGTTCACCCCGTCGCCATAGACGGTGCCGTCGGCCTTCTCGATCACGTCGCCCACGTGGATGCCGATTCGAAACCGCATTCGTCGCTCCTCGGGCACATCAGCCACAAGGTCGGCAAGCCGCGACTGCACGCCCAGTGCGGCATTCACCGCCCCGGTGGCGGCGTCGAAGACGGCCAGTACCGAATCGCCCGCCATGTCGATGACGCGCCCGCCCTGCGCCGCAATCTGTTCCCGGAAGACGGCGCGCGCGGCATCCAGCGCAGCGACGGTGGCCCGGTCGTCGATCGACATCAGACGCGAGTAGCCGACCGCGTCCGCGGCCAGGATGGCCAGCAGGTGGCTGCGCAGGTCGGGCGAGTCCATGCGCGATTCTATGGACG
>JANNSA010000216.1:0-1967 GCA_031402115.1 Hyphomicrobiaceae bacterium
GCGACCGCCGTGAACACCGCCTCCACGTGATGGTGGCTGGAACGCCCGAACGGCGGTCATGGATAAGCAGCTTCTGGACGATGAAGCTCACCGGATTGGGGAATCCTAAGGTTTTGCGGGGATGCTGCACCCCAGTCGGAATCCAGCGTGACCGTCCACGGCGAGCGCAACAGCAACTGCAGGTAACGCAGGCGCTGCGCCGTAATCCCTGCTTTTTCCAGCGTCGCAATCCGGGTGCCGTCCTTGCTGACTTCACGTCCAATCATAGGGGTCAGGAATTCGGCATAGAAACCGATCGGCCCGTCCTCACCCAAGGTGAACTGGGACACGGGCGGCCGATGGTTGCCCGTCAGCACCTGTTGAAAGCCCGCATCGAGCAATCGGGTCCGGATGTTGCCCTCCAGTTGCTCGCGCTCCCCGAAGGCGACATCCGCATCAAGCGTCGCCAATGGCTGGTAGGCCAATGTTTGTGCGGCGGGATGCAGTCGATATAGCCGATGCGCCCAGCCGCCGACAAACACCAACTGGGCAGCCCACGGTGCTAGGGCGTCCAGGAGCCTCGCAAATGCCTCGTGATCGTTCATTCCAGCGGCCCCAGGACATCCGCCAGGAACTTGTCCCTAAGAAAATTGGCCTGTTCAGCGCCGCGCGATGGATGCGCTGACGCATCCAGCCATATCTGCAGCACATCCGAAACCAGTGCGCCGTCCACGCGCACGGCGGCACGGAACAGCGACTCCGGGGCGTTGGACTGCTTGAGAATGATCTGCGCCGGGGCGCCGTTCGCGACTGGCAGCAAGCCAGGCCACGAATTCTCTGGTGATGCCGAAAGACGCCTGACATAAACGTAGGGCACCACGCCGCTGACATGGGTGAGCTTCAGCAGGTCGGCTGCGGCAAACAGGGCAACGCATGCATCCATACGCGAAACCACTTTGACGAGTTGGCGCACACCAACCGCCGGAATCAGGTACGACATTCGCAACTCCGGCGACGATCGCATCGAAGCCGACTGCCAACGCTGAAACAGATCACGGCGGCGCACCAGTTGGAATGAACCGCCGGAATCGTCGAGAAAACCGTCCTCCTGCAGTCGACGCAGGAACCGGGAAGCGCTCATGGCCGACACGCTTGCTGCCTCGGCCAGTTGCGAAACGCTGCGGTACTCGCCCCGTGGCGCACTCAACAAGTGCGCCGGCACTTCGGGTGCGAGCAACACCTTGAGCATCCATTGGTTAAGGTCGGAGAACAGGTCGGAGGTCTTGCGCGGCATGGCGAACTTCGCGCTGCTCGACTTGCGGGGTGTTTCCACATTGAGTGCGTCCAAGCCCGTGCCGACGAATCGGCTCAAGCCCGCCTCCGACACCAAGCCAACAGCGATACCTGGCGCATAGTCGCGCTGAAACTGTTCGAACTTCTGTTGCAGTGAGGAGGAAGCTTCGCCTACGAGCACCACCGCCAAGGGCCGCATCTTCCGGTGTTCGGCGTACCGGCTGGCCTGCAGGATGGCCTGCGACAGCAGGGCAAGGACCCGATCAGAACGCCCTTCCGCTACCGATTTGAGCTCGATCGCATAGTGCAGGGGACCCTTGCTGGCGATCAGGTCGGGACGAAAGCCATTTTCGGCTGCCTCGATTTCGATGTTCCAGCCGTCCGCGCGGAACAGTGCGGCGATACGTTCCGCTGCTGCTGCCTCGCTTTGGCGGCTTGGAAATGAAGGGGACATGGGCTTCGATTCAGGCTACCTTGGCCATGTTATACACCATGGCCAAGGTAACTACCACGGCCATGGTAGAAATCCATCCGCGCTTCCGCACACTCCGCGCGCATTCACTGACCTCTTCGACGTCGCCGCAGACCAGACAAGGAACGCGCGCGTGTTGACTTCCCCACCGTTGATCAGGTGCCGTGCACAGCCCGTGTCGAAATGAACGCTACGTGACCGTCATGCGTGAGTGGCGGCGACA
>JANNSA010000217.1:0-9557 GCA_031402115.1 Hyphomicrobiaceae bacterium
CCAGCTTCTGGTGCGATACGGCGAAGACGCTTTTCGCACCCTACGACGCCGCAAACTGGGTGGCGACTACGTAGGGTGCGAAAGGCCTTCTGCAGGCCGTATCGCACCGGAATGAGCCGTGGGCGCCAGCCTCTGGTGCGATACGGCGAAGACGCCTTTCGCACCCTACATCGCCCACACTCGAAGTGATTCACTTGTTGTGCCGACTGTCCTTACTTCTCGCGCTTGTAGTCACGGCGAAAGCGGCTGGTCGTCTCAATCGTCCGCATTGAGGGACTTCAACACGGCTTTGCTGTCGCGATGCCCCTTCAATCCACCGCGTCGTGCCTCCCGCATGGCGGCGACGGTCGCCTTGTTGGGAACCAGCGGCTCGAACGGCAGTGCCTTGTCCTTGGCGATGCGCACCAGCAGCAGCCGGAAAGCGTCCGACACAGTCAAGCCAATCGCGGCGAGCACAATTGTGGCTTCGTCCTTGGATTGCTCGTCGATGCGTGCACGTACTACGGTATTGGTCATTCCGGGAACTCCAGGCGTGAGCTACGTTGTAGCCCAATTTGATTGTCTGCGCTACGTTACCCCGACCGGAACAACCGCACGGCTTCGTCGCATTCGAACAGGTACAGCAGCTCGCGCAGCGCTTGCCCGCGTGGACTGGCCAAGTCCGGATCGCGCGTCAGCACCAGCGTGGCGTCGGCGCGGGCGGTTTCCACCAGGTCACTGAAGTTTGGCACTTCGGCCAGGCGATACTCCGGCGCGCCGGACTGGCGGGTGCCGAGCACTTCGCCGCCGCCGCGCAATTCGAGGTCCTTCTCAGCTATCAGGAAGCCGTCTTCGGTATCCTTCATGGTTGCGAGGCGGGCCTTGGCGGTCTCACTCAAGGGGCCCTGATACAGCAGGATGCATGAGGATTGCCGTTCGCCACGGCCGACGCGACCGCGCAGCTGGTGCAGTTGCGCAAGGCCAAAGCGCTCGGCGTGTTCGATCACCATGATGGAGGCGTTGGGCACGTTGACGCCGACCTCGATCACGGTGGTGGCGACCAGGATTTTTGACCGGTCGGCGGAGAAGTCAGCCATCACCTGATCTTTGTCCGTGCCCTTCATCTGGCCATGTACCAGCCCGACCACATCGCCGAACAACTGCCTGAGATGCGCCGCGCGTTCATCGGCTGCCGCCATCTCGCTGGCGGCTGTACTCTCCACCAGCGGGCACACCCAGTAGATCTGTGCGCCGCCCTGCAACGCCCGCCGGATGCCATCGAGCACATCTTCCATCCGGTCGGTGGCAATGGCAGCTGTCGTGATTGGCTTGCGGCCGGCCGGCTTCTCCGTGAGCTTGGAGACGTCGAGATCGCCGTAGTGCGTCATGAGTAGGGTACGCGGGATCGGCGTTGCTGTCATGAACAGCACATTGGCGCCCATCGGCCCGCCCTTTGACTGTAAGGCCAGCCGTTGCTGCACGCCGAAGCGGTGTTGCTCATCGATCACGGCGAGCCCAAGATCCTTGTAGATTACGTCATCCTGGAACAGCGCGTGCGTGCCGACCAGGATGTCGAGTTCACCCTCCTCCAGCCGCGCCAGCACCTCGCGTCGCGCCTTACCCTTCTCGCGGCCGGTCAGCAGGCCGAGCCGGATGCCAGCCTGCTCACACAACGGCGCCAACGACTCCGCATGCTGGCGGGCCAGCACTTCCGTTGGCGCCATGATCGCGGCCTGCAGGCCCGCTTCAATGGCGATAGCCGCTGACAGCAGCGCCACCACGGTTTTGCCGGCGCCGACATCGCCCTGCAGCAGGCGCAACATGCGGGCGCTGGAAGCCATGTCCTTTTCAATCTCGGCCAGCGACGTGTGCTGTGAATTGGTGAGGGCGAACGGTAGCGCCGCCAGCACGCGCGCGCGCACCCGGCCGTCGCCGATAATGGCGCGGCCTTGCACCGACTTGGCGGCGCGCCTGACCAGCGCTAGTGCCAGTTGACCAGCCAACAGTTCATCATAGGCGAGCCGCTGACGGTGCGGATCGGTTGTGGATATGTCGCCCGGTTGCTCGGGCCGGTGCACATGCGCGAGTGCGGTACGGAAGGCTGGTGATTGGTGCTTCTCAAGTACCGCCGGGTCCTGCCATTCCGGCAGGTCGGTGAGCCGGTCGATCGCCTGGCCCGTCAGCTTGACCAGAACCTTGCCCGACAAGCCCGCCGTCAGCGGATAGACCGGTTCCAGCTTCGGCAGCTTGGCGAGGTCTTCGGGCTTCACGACATAGTCGGGATGCATCATCTGGACTTTGTCGCCGTAGCGTTCAACCCGGCCGCTTAAGTGCAGTTCCTCGCCAACCGGCAATAGCCGCGCCACATAGCGCGGATCGGCATGGAAGAAGACGATCTCCAGCGTGCCGGTGTCGTCTTCGGCCACCACCGTGAACGGCGCCTTGGCGCTGCGACCGGGTGATTTGTGCTTGGTGATGCGTACCTTCAACGTGGCGATGGTGCCGGGCACGGCCTCGGCAATGGCTGGCTCGGCGCGCCGGTCGATCACGGCGTTCGGCAAGTGCCACTGCAGGTCGAGCACGCGCGGCATCGCCCCACCGGGCAGTGCCAGCAAGCGCTGCAGCATCTGCGCGATGCGCGGGCCGACGCCGGTCAATTCCTCGACCGAGGCAAACAACGGCGTGAGATGCGACGGACGCATGGCGGGGGCGGGTGCTCGCAATTGGCGGTGATGTCAGCGCCCAAGTGCACGCTCGAAGCGGAACGACGCAAGGGGCCATGATGTTCAACTTCGGCCAGCGCAGGTCTTAAGATAGGACTGTGCTGGTCAAGCCGAAGTTGAATTTCGTGTCCCGGGCCCGCGACGGGAGCGGTGACACGATGCTCATATTCGGCGTGGGCGTTGTCTCTCACCCTCGACGATGTGCAAAGCCGAAGATGAACATCATGTCCCCTATCGACATCCGTCGCCGCCGAGCGCTGTTCCGCGCCACGCATCGCGGCACTAAGGAGATGGATTGGTTGCTGGGGCGGTTCGTTGAGGCGGGCATCGAGACCTGGACGGCAGATGAGCTTGACGTGCTGGAAGTGTTGATCGAAGAGAGCGATCCGGATTTGCAGGCTTGGGTGCTTGATCCGGCACTCGCGCCGTCGAGTACGTGGCGCGACATGATCAACGCCATCCGCCAGTTTCACGGACTAACCAACCCATGAAGACCGCGACACGAGTAGCGCAAGCCCTGCATGAAAAGGTCGGCTTTGAGATAGCTGCGCAGCCGCATGAGATGACGCTGACCGGCGTGCCGGAAGGCATGGACGCGCTGATCCTGGCCGGCATGGCTGCCGATAAGCGTGGCCAAGCCGAGCCTGCGCCGATCCTGCATATTGCGCGCGATGACCGGCGGCTGGAGGCTGTCGAGCAGGGTCTGAAGTTCTTTGCGCCTGACACCACGGTGATCGCGATCCCGGCCTGGGATTGCGTGCCCTATGACCGCGTCTCGCCCAATTCCGAAATCGTGGCGCGCCGGGTGGCGGGGCTGACGCGGCTGGCGGCCGGCAAGCGAAAAGGGCCGCTGGTGGTCGTGACGACTGTCAATGCTCTGCTGCAGCGGGTGCCGCCGCGCGCATTCGTGCGTGACTCGATCAAGCCATTGGCGCCCGGACAGCGGGTCGATCCCGGCCAACTTGCCAAGCAATTGGAGCGGGCTGGCTACGCTCGCGTCAGCACCGTCATGGAGCACGGCGATTTTGCGGTACGCGGCGGCATCGTAGATTTGTTTCCGCCCGGCCGGCAAAGCCCGGTGCGGCTGGACTTCTTCGGCGACAATCTGGAGAGCATCAAGCCGTTCGATCCGGAGACGCAGCGCACGGCGCTGGCCATCAACAAGCTGACATTGCTGCCGGTCAGCGAAGTGGCGTTCGGCGCCAAGTCGGTCAGCGATTTCCGCAAGCGCTACGTCGAATTGTTCGGCGCTGTGACCAGTGACGATCCGCTCTATGAGTCAATCAGCACAGGTGCCCGTTATCATGGCATGGAGCACTGGCTGCCACTGTTCCACGGCGAGATGGAAACTCTGATCGACTACGTGCCCGACGCCGTCATCACTCTCGACCACAATGTCGAAGACGCCATCGAGCGCCGTCTGGAGCAGATCAAGGATCACTATCTGGCGCGCGCCGAGGCACTGGAGACGCAGAACTTCGGCGCGCCACCGTATAAGCCGATCCCGCCGCAGACGCTCTATCTGGAACCCAACGACTGGCGGAACATCACCGGGCGCCATGCCACGCGCCGTTTTATACCGTTCGAACTGCCGCCGTTGGAAGGCCATGCCATGCTGTCGATGGCTGGAAAGATCGGCCGCAACTTCTCCGCCGAGCGCGCGCAGGAGGGCGTCAGCGTCTTTGACGGCGTCGTGCAGCACATCCACAACTTGCAAAGTCGTGGCAAGCGCGTGCTGGTTGCAGCCTGGACCAATGGCGCGCGCGAGCGACTGGCGCACCTCTTGGAAGAGCATGGCATCGAGGCGATGACCAAGGTCGAGAGCTGGCCGGAGGCGCTGAAGTCGAAGAAGGCGACGGTCAACTTCGCGGTGCTGGGACTGGAGCATGGCCTAGAGGCGCCGGACTTCGCCATCCTCGCCGAGCAGGACATTCTTGGTGACCGGCTGGTCAGGCCACGCCGTAAGTCGAAGAAGGCGAGCGACGTGTTGACCGAGGCCGCCAGCCTCGGGCCGGGTGATTTCATCGTGCACGTTGATCATGGTATCGGCAAGTTCATCGGCTTGACAACTGTAATGGCGGCCGGCGCCCCGCATGATTGCTTGGAAGTGCACTATCACGGCGGCGACAAGCTGTTCCTACCAGTGGAAAACATCGAACTGTTGTCGCGCTACGGCTCTGATAGCGAGACTGTACAGCTTGACCGGCTGGGCGGGGCTGCCTGGCAGGCGCGCAAGGCGCGGCTGAAGACCCGCATCCTGGAGATGGCCGAAGCGCTGATCCGGGTCGCGGCCGTTCGCATGACGCGCACCGCTGAGCCCCTGGTCCCGCCGGCTGGGCTCTATGAGGAGTTCTCGGCGCGCTTCCCCTATGACGAAACCGAAGATCAGGCGGCCAGCATCGACGCCGTTGTGGCTGACCTGCAAAGCGGCCGGCCCATGGACCGGCTGGTCTGCGGCGATGTTGGCTTTGGCAAGACTGAAGTGGCGATCCGCGCCGCCTTTGTCGCCGTCATGGGCGGCAAACAGGTGGCGCTCGTTGTGCCGACGACGCTGTTGGCGCGGCAGCACTTCAAAACCTTTCAGAAGCGCTTCGATGGCGTGCCAGTGCGTATCGCTCAGGCCTCGCGGCTGGTGGCGCCCAAGGACCTTGCCGAGACCAAGCAGGGCCTCAAGGATGGCGCGGTGGAAATTGTCGTCGGCACGCATGCGCTGCTCGCCAAGAGCATGGAGTTCAAGAACCTCGGGCTCTTGATCATCGATGAAGAGCAGCATTTCGGCGTGCAGCATAAGGAACGCCTCAAGCAGTTGCGCGACGATGTGCACGTGCTGACGCTGACGGCGACGCCGATCCCACGCACGCTGCAGTTGGCGCTAACGGGCGTACGCGAACTGTCGCTGATCACCACGCCGCCAGTCGACCGCATGGCAGTGCGCTCGTTCGTGACGCCGTTCGATCCCGTCATTCTCAAGGAAGCGCTACTGCGCGAGCGCTATCGCGGCGGCCAGACTTTTTATGTCGCGCCGCGCATTGCCGACCTCGACGACATCGCGACGTTTTTGGCCGAAACGGTGCCGGATTTGCGCGTCGCGCGTGCCCACGGGCAGTTGGCGCCGGGCACGTTGGATGACATCATGACGGCCTTCTACGAGGGCCAGTACGACGTACTGCTGTCGACGACCATCGTTGAATCGGGCCTAGACGTACCCAACGCCAATACGTTGATCATCCATCGCGCCGACATGTTCGGCCTGGCGCAATTGTACCAGTTGAAGGGCCGCGTCGGCCGCTCCAAGGTGCGCGCTTACGCCTACTTCACGGTGGCCGCCAACATGAAGATGTCGGAAGGCGCCGAGAAGCGGCTGAAAGTGCTGCAGTCGCTCGATACGCTCGGCGCCGGCTTCTCGCTGGCCAGCCACGATCTTGATCAGCGCGGCGCCGGCAATCTGCTCGGCGAGGAACAGTCGGGGCATATCAAGGAAGTCGGCTTCGAACTATACCAGTCGATGCTGGAAGAGGCGATCGCCAACCTCAAGAGCGGCGGAAATAACATTGTGGAAGACAAATGGAGCCCGCAGATCTCCATTGGCACGGCCGTCATGCTGCCGGAGGGTTACATCACCGATCTTGACCTGCGTCTGGGGCTGTACCGTCGTTTGTCCACCCTGGAGCACGGCGACGAGATCGAGGGGTTTGCGGCCGAACTGGTCGATCGCTTCGGGCCGATGCCCGACGAGGTTAAGCATCTGCTCGAAATCGTGCAGATCAAGGGCCTGTGCCGGCGCGCCAATGTTTCCCATGTGGAAGCTGGGCCAAAGGGCGTTTCCATCGCCTTCCGCAACAAGAAGTTCGCCAATCCCGATGCCCTGGTGAAGTGGCTGAAGGACAATGCCAAAATCACGCGCGTGCAGCCCGACCAGAAGATCGTCTACCTGGCCGAATGGCCGGAAGCCGACCGCCGCCTGAAGAACACCCGCATCCTGATCGGCAAGCTCGCCGATATGGCGGAAATGGTACTCAGGAAGGCGGCGTGAGGGAGGAAGACAAAAGGCGTCAGGTTCTGATGCACGCCGCGCTCTTGCCGCGCGCAACCAACGCGGTAGCGCATCAGCGCCAAGCCCCGATTGCTGAGCCCCGACTACTGCCCTCGCACCGGCCGTGTTACCGAGCACGGCCGGACAAAGCTCAGCCACTCCATTCACAGCGACAGCGATGCCCCCAATCATCACCATCACTGGCCTGTCGAAAACCTATGCGTCGGGTTTCGAGGCGCTCAAATCGGTTGATCTGACCATCGAGCGCGGCGAGATCTTCGCGCTGCTGGGCCCCAATGGTGCTGGCAAGACGACATTGATCAATATCGTCTGCGGTATCGTCCGGCGCAGCGGCGGTGCGGTCACCGTCGATGGCCGTGACATCGTCACGGACTACCGCGCGGTGCGCAGTATGATCGGCTTGGTGCCGCAAGAACTGACCACTGACGCGTTTGAGACGCCGTGGGCGACCGCCACCCTCAGCCGCGGTCTGTTCGGCCGGCCACCCAATCCAGTCATGATTGAACAGGTCCTCCGCGATCTTTCGCTGTGGGATAAAAAAGATAGCAAGATCATGGCGTTATCAGGCGGCATGAAGCGCCGGGTGATGATCGCCAAGGCACTGTCACATGAGCCATCCATCTTGTTCCTCGATGAGCCGTCGGCTGGTGTCGACGTTGAACTGCGCAAGGACATGTGGGCGATGGTGCGGCGGCTGCGGGATGGTGGCGTCACCGTCATCCTGACGACGCACTATATTGAGGAAGCCGAGGAGATGGCCGATCGCGTCGGCATCATTTCCAAGGGCGAGCTGATCCTGGTCGAGCGCAAGGACGAGTTGATCCGCAAGCTCGGCAAGAAGGAGTTGGTGTTGCAGTTGGCCGAACCGCTGGCGGCACTTCCCGACGCGCTCGCAACCTTCAAACTGCGCCTCTCGAATGAGGGGCAGCAGCTGTCCTATGCCTTTGATGCGCGCGGTGAGCGGACGGGCATTACACGGCTGCTGACGGCGTTGGGCGACGCGGGCATCCGCTTCACCGATCTGGAAACCAAGGAGAAATCGTTGGAAGACATCTTCGTCGATCTGGTGAGCACCAAGTCATGACCGAATCACCCGCCATCGGCGGCTTCAACTGGCATGCGGTGCGCGCGATCTACGGCTTCGAGATGGCCCGCACCTTCCGCACGCTGGTGCAGAGCATCGTCACGCCGGTGCTGGCGACGGCGCTGTACTTCGTCGTGTTCGGCGGTGCCATCGGCTCGCGTATCCCGGCGGTTGACGGCATCAGCTATGGCGCCTTCATCGTGCCCGGCCTGATCATGCTCTCGGTGCTGACGGAGAGCGTCAACAACGCCGCATTCGGCATTTACTTTCCGCGCTTTGTCGGCACCATCTACGAGATGCTGTCGGCGCCAATCTCCGTCATCGAAATCGTGCTTGGCTATGTCGGCGCCGCTGCCACCAAATCGATGATGCTGGGCCTCATCATCCTCGCCACCGCCGCTTTGTTCGTGCCGATCCGCATCGAGCATCCACTGATGATGCTGTTGTTCCTGTTGCTGACATCTGTGTCGTTCAGCCTGTTCGGCTTCCTGGTCGGCATCTGGGCGACCAGCTGGGAAAAGCTGCAGATGATCCCCGCCATGTTCGTGATGCCGCTGACGTTCCTTGGCGGTGCCTTTTATTCAATCGACATGCTGCCGCCGGTCTGGCGGACCATTTCGCTGTTCAATCCAGTCGTCTACCTAGTCAGTGGCTTCCGCTGGAGCTTCTACGGCACGTCCGACGTCGGCGTCGGCTGGAGCCTCGTTGCGATCTTCGCCTTCCTAGCCCTGTGTCTTGGCCTGGTCTGGTGGATCTTCCACACCGGCTGGCGATTGAAGACCTGAGGGCGAACCGGGACCAGCGTCATGTTGGCCGGGTCGCGCGAGGAGCTTGATCCGGCCTACTAGTCGCAATCGGGGTGCAGCCATGAAGTCTTTGATCCTGGCACTGATCGTTATCTTTGGCATTGCTTCGTCCGCGCGGGCGCTGGAACTGAAGCGTGGCGTCGCCACAGACATCTGGATCAGTTGGCCCAACGATGCCGAACTGGTCGCGCCCGGCTTCCTCGACGTGTTTCCGGAGTGGCGGCGTACCGTCAGTATCGACAAGATCGCGGGATTGCGTACGGCCGGCTTCGACTTCATTCGGCTGACGATCGACCCTTTCGCGTTCCTCAGCCAACCCAACGAGTCCCGCGCTCAGCGCCTGATCGCGCAGACATTGGCGACGGTGGCTGATATCCGGGCGACGGGCCTACAGGTTGTAGTCGATTTGCATGCGATTCCAGCCGGCGGCTATCGCTCGATTGGCACGGATGAGATCCTGGCGGACGCTGCGCTGTTTGCGCGCCATACGGCCCTGGTGGCCCGCTTTGCTGCGGCTCTCGCACCAGTTGATGACGGCGGCATCGCCTTCGAACTGATCAACGAACCAACAATTGACTGCGACGAGCAAAATGCCGGTGCGCCGTCACGCTGGCCAGCCATGCTGCAACGGCTTTTCCAGGCCGCTCGTGGCGCTGCGCCTGAGCTGCCGCTGATCGTGTCAGGCACTTGCTGGGGCGGTGCCGAGGGCCTGGTGCGGCTGGATGCGAACGTATTACCTCGCGAGATGTTCACCGACGCCAAGGTGTTGTGGAGCTTTCATAGCTACGATCCGTTTCTCGCCACGCATCAAGGCGCGAGCTGGACCGGGGCGCCAGTCAGCCTGGCCTCTGGCATCGCCTATCCGCCCGACTGCGCCGCCAAAACCGAACAGGCGGCGATCCTGGTGCGGA
>JANNSA010000218.1:0-13557 GCA_031402115.1 Hyphomicrobiaceae bacterium
TGCCCGCGGTCAGGCCGACGCAGCGGATGTCGACTACATTGGGTTCGTTTTTCAGCGACATCACGGCGTCGGCGAGTTTCGGCTCGAGCATTTTTGCGCGCTCGAAAAGTTTTTCGTCGCGGTAGATGTCGAGTGTCGCCAGCGCCGCGGCGCAGGCGATCGGATGCGCCGAATAGGTGTAGCCGTGGGTCAGTTCGACGACATGCTCGGGGCCGTTCATGAAGGCATCGTGGATGGTGTCGCGCACCAGCACGCCGCCCATTGGGGCCGCACCATTGGTGATGCCTTTTGCAAATGTCAGCATGTCCGGCAGCACGCCGTAGCGCTCGGCGGCAAAGGCGAAGCCGAGTCGGCCATAGCCGGTGATAACTTCGTCGAAGATCAGGAGAATGCCGTGCTTCTGGGTGATCTCGCGCAACCGCTTGAGATAGCCCTTAGGTGGCACCAGGCAGCCTGTCGATCCGGCGATCGGCTCAACAAAGCAAGCAGCGATGGTACCGGCGCCGTAGGTCAGCGCGATGCGCTCAAGATCGTCCGCCAGCTCGATGCCGCGATGCTCGCCCTCGCCGCGCTGGAACTTGTTCTCCGGCACATGGGTGTGCCGCATCAGATTGACATAGGGCATCACGCCCGGGAAACTTTCGCGGTTGCGCACCATGCCCGATAGCGAAACGCCGCCGATGTTGACGCCGTGATAGCCGCGCTCTCGCGACACGAAGCGGTGCCGCTTATGGTCGCCGCGCGCGCCGTGATAGGCCATCACCATCTTCAGCGCCGTGTCGATCGACTCGGAGCCTGAGTTGGTGAAGAACACATGGTCCATGCCGTCGGGCGTGATTTTGACGAGTTCCTTGGCGAGCGCGAACGAGCCCGGATGGCCGACCTGGAACGGCGGCGAATAGTCGTTCAGCTGCAGCTGCTTGTAGACCGCCTCGGCGATTTCCTTGCGGCCATGGCCGGCAGCGACGTTGAACAGTGCCGAGGAGCCATCGAGCAGCTTGCCGCCCTTGTGATCCCAGAGATAGGCGCCCTCGGACTTCACCACCATGCGCGGATTGTTCTTGAAGTCGCGGTTCTGTGAGAACGGCATCCAGTGCTCTTCAAGCGAATTCGGGGTCGGAGCGTTGTCGTCGAGTTGCATGTTGGTTCCTTGGAGGTTTGGCGGGCAATTGGAGCCTAGCTTACGCAGGATTGTGATCACATGAATTACAGCCACTAGCAGCCAATGTCATCAATCACGCTATCGTGGTCATTGGCTCCATGATAGAGCCAGCACACCCTGCTGCAGGGACCAGCATCGGGAACTGCTTGCCACTGCGGGCGGCTTGGCGTTGAAATCGCCGCCGTTGGCCCCATGGAGTTCCACTCCCTTGAGTGTACGGGGCCAGCGCTCAAGTACGCGCGGCGGGTCATTGGACCTTTCGCAGCTCCATGGTGCTGCAGTTGCGGTGACCAATATAGGTGCCCAGGGCATGGGTGACGTCTTCGTTGAAGCGCAACTCTACTTCGTACGATCCCGCGCCCAACGTACTGCCCTTCATGCGGAGCGTTCGTGCGTCCGATGTCGGTTCGCCTCGGTAGTTCGCAACATTCGGGAATCCGCGATCGTAATCCTCCTTGGCGGTCAGTTTCCCATCGGGTTCGAGACGAAAAGTAGTGTTCAGTGTGCCCTTGTCAGCAAGCCCGAGACCGGCCGCGCACGCGAACGTGCCTGTCCAATCGCCGACGACGGCCTGGAGGAAAGACGGCGCGCCAGGCTCGTCAATCGCCGAAGTCAGGCATTCCTCCGGCGAGTAGTCCGCCGCCGACAGGATGCCCCGTGCATTGTCCACGGGCACCATCAGCGATGCTTTCTCGATGCCGCAGCAAACCACCCCGATGAACTGCCCCGCCTCGTTGAGCACCGGTCCGCCGCTGTCGCCGCTCGCCGTGGTCACCCCGATGCGCTGTGTCTTGCGTGGGGGGCCGTCCCAGAAGGACCGTGTCGCCACTCCATTCGGCAAGGCCAACGTGGTCGAGCTGGCGATGGTGCCATCTTCCCGGCTGACGATTTCCGGTGTCGATCCGCCATAACCGAGTTTGAACACGCGCTGACCTTGCTTGCCCCTGACGTTTGCCGGGCAGATCGGCCGGGCGGCGATCTCGGCTTGCAGCAACGCGAGATCATTGGCTTCGTCGGTTTCGATCAGGCGGGCCCGGATCGTTATCGCACGGCCTCCCTGGCTGAAGATCACGATGCGGTCCTGCCCGTCCTTCGCGATAACGTGCAAGGACGTCAGGATATGGCCACGCGGCGACACCACGAAGCCTGTGCCGTGGCCCCCCGAGCCACCGCCGTCGATCTTCACGACGGCGTCGGTCAGGGACTGCGATTGGGCGGCCGCGACGGACGGCCACGCAACGGCGAACAAGGCGGCTGCTGCCGCGACGAGCACGGAAAGGCGCACCATCTGTTCACTCACTTGCAGGAGTTGGGAAGTCCATAATCGCCGGGATTGCGCAACAGTTCGATCCGGTTGGAATAGAGTATCTGTTTTGGCGAAAGCCACCACCAGCGCTCGGCGTCGTCGACATCGTCGATCGCGATACCGAGGGCTTCCCGGGTCGCGAACCAGACCAGCTTCGAGCAATAGAAGCCGCTGGTGTCGTCAAGCTGCCAGTTCACGAAATCATACGAGGTACCAACGTGCAGCCGGGCCACCTCTGCGATCCGTGCACGTTCCGAGGCGGCGAAACCACGCACCCGGCCGTGCCAGACCAGCAGGCCACCGACGTCCCTGGCCCACTCGGAATAGGGGCGTCGGACCACACCCTCCAGGAGCGCCTCGGTAAGATGAACGGACCCGTCGGCCGCTTTGTCCACGATGGCGACGTGACCCACCAGCGCGCCGCCCGAATGGGGCGCCGGTGCGGTGGGAGAGTGACCCCGCCCGAAGAAGTCGGTGAGTTCCTCGTACGACAGCTCCTGCATGATGCCGACCAAGCGGCGGTGGGCGTCGGTTCTGGCCTTGCTGCGCAACCGCTCGACCAGGTCGGCACGGGTGCCAGGCCAACCCGCCGCCTCCTTGTTGGCCTTGCTGCTGTAGGGAACGATCGTTGCCTGTTGGCGTGGCCAGATGAGATCTCCGCTTTCGAGTTCCGAAGGCAGCGGCAACCGGCAGTCGCCCGCCGCCGACCATGCAGGGCCAACGCAAGCGCTGGTACCGACGGCCAGCGCCAGTCCGATCACATCCCGACGACGCATCCGACCCACCCGCACGCTGTTCAGCCCACCAGCGAGATATACTTAATATATAAGTGCATGCCGCATTGTGACAGTCAACGCACCGTTCATTGTACCCCATTCCCGCCCAGATGCCGATCCTTCATCCGGGCCGGAAAAGCAGCCGTGGTGGCTGGCACGGCGAAATCCACGGTCGGCGCTATCTCCGACATTGGCTCCATGTTAGTTCCAGGAGAAGTCAAGGCGGGTCCATCGACGGGATTGCTGATGCGGGATTTGCTGTTTGATCTGAAGCCGCAAGGGCAGACAACGCTGCAAGGGCAGATCCGCGAGCGGCTGGTGCAGGCGATCCATGGTGGACAATTGCCAGGTGGCGAGCGCCTGCCATCGAGCCGGCGGTTGGCCAAGACGCTGGGTGTTTCGCGCAACACCGTGACGCTGGCGTATCAGACCCTGGTCGACGACGGCTTTCTCGCCGGCCGCGAGCGCAGCGGTTACTATGTCGATCCGGCGGCGACCGGCCGCGTTGTCGCAAAGCTGCCGCAGACCGGTGGCCGCACGGTCGACTGGCAGCGCCGGCTAAAGCAATGGCCATCGCGCCAGCGCAGCATCGAGAAGCCGGATGATTGGTCACGGCGCCGCTATCCGTTCGTTTACGGCCAGGTCGACCTGACGTTGTTTCCGATCGCTGAATGGCGCGAGTGTTCGCGCATGGCGCATGGCCGCCGTTGGCTGGACGAATGGTCCGCCGATCACCACGCCGCCGACGATCCGCTGCTGGTCGAGCAGATCCGCACGCGTCTGCTGCCGCGCCGCGGCGTTATGGCGACCGAGCCGGAAATCCTGGTGACGCTCGGCGCTCAGCAATCGCTGTTCCTGGTGGCCGCGTTGCTAGCGGGTCCCGACACGCAAGTGATGGTCGAGAATCCCGGCTACCCCGATGTCCGCAACATCCTGGCGCTGGCCAGCCGTCGCGTGCTGCCGGTGCCGGTTGATCACGAGGGACTGGTGGTCGACGACCGGCTGCATGGCGCTGACTTGGTTTACACAACGCCCAGCCATCAGGCGCCGACCACGGTGACGATGTCCGGCGCCCGCCGCGTCGCCCTGCTGGAGCGCGCCAGCCGTGACGATTTCCTGATTGTGGAAGACGATTACGAGTTGGAATCCAATTTCGTCAGCACGCCCTCGCCGGCGCTGAAGTCGCTCGATAAGGATGGCCGCGTGCTCTATGTCGGTAGCCTGTCGAAATCGCTATTCCCGGGCTTGCGCCTTGGCTTTCTGGTCGGCGCGCCAGAGCTGATCGCCGAGGCGCGCGCGTTGCGCCGCCTGATGGTCCGGCATCCGCCCAATCTCGATCAGCGGACGGCGGCGCTGTTCCTGCAGCTTGGTCACCATGACGCTCTGACGATGCGGCTGGCGAAAGCCTACGAAGCGCGCTGGCTGGCGATTGGCCAGGCGATCGACGCGCACTTGCCACGTTTTTCGCGGACGCCGAGCCTTGGCGGCTCGAGCGTCTGGCTGGCCGGGCCGCCGGCCCTCGATACGGGCGTGCTGGCCCGCGAGGCGCTGGCTGCCAGCGTTGTGATCGAGCCGGGCGCCGTCTATTTCGCCGAGGCGACGCCACCACCCAGTCACTATTGCAGGCTCGGCTTTTCCTCCGTGCCACTCGACCGTGTCGAGCCGGGCATCAAGGCCTTGGCAGCGGTCGCCGCCAAGCTGGAGGGATAGCGATGGTGGGTGTCACTAAGCGCGCTTACTGCCGGGCGTCGCGGTTTCGTTGGGGCGTCACACACGCGCTCGCGCTCGGAGCTCTACTTTCACTCGACGCGCCGCCAGCGCATGCCAACTGGCTTTCCGAGCTGGCGGAGCTAGCGACCAAGACCGGCAGCAAAGCCGGCACTGCCGCCAAAGCCGGTGCGCTGGAGGGGCTGGCGAGCGGATTGACGCGGCTGCCGGCTGACCTGAAAAAGGTGGCGCTGGCGGCCGAGGCGTTGCCGGACGGGGCGTGGCGCTTCGTCAATGCCTCGGGCGAAGTGATTACCGCGACCGAGGCCAAGGACATTGGGCGCGTCATGGCCGTGCTGCTGCCCGACTTGGCCCGGGACGCGAGCCTCCGGCCCAACCTGCTGATTGGCGCCGATACGCTGTTCGAGCAGCGCGGCGGGTTGGCGCTGCTCCCTGACACCGTCACGCTGCGGCTGGTCGATGGCAACAACGCCTTCCCGATCATCCGTCAGGGCCAAGGTGACGCACTCAAACTCTATGCCGAACTGCGGCCGGAGCTGGTGCTTGAGGCGACCGAGCGGTTGACGTTCGAAGATGCCGTTTGGCGGCTGGCACGGCCGCTGCGGCCCCACAGCATCCGCGTGTTGTCACTCGATGGTGGCGCCACGGGGCGGCTGCCGATCGCGCGGCCGCTCGCCGGCGCCGGTACGGCACCGCGTCCTGAACTTGTCGCCGCCTTTGACCTCAACACAGGTCTCGCCAATCTGCGTGGCCAAACCGTCATCCTGTCCGGCCAGATTGAAGGCCCGATGCTGCGGTTCGCCGATGCCTCCGGCGTCGAGCAGTCGGTGCCGCTCAACAGCGTGTTTGCAGCGGCGGAAGGCAATGGCATTGATCTGATCCTGTTGGGCGCCAACAGCGCGCGCCAGCCCGGCACCCGCAACTGGCTGATGCGTGAAACGGCGGTGGCTGATCTTGAGGCGGCGCTGGCCGGCAAGACCCTGGGCGACCTGCATGCCGCCTTGGGCCGGGGCCAGGGAAGATTAAACGTCACAGCGGTGCCAGGCCGGGGCGGCTACACGCGGCTCAGCACCCGGCCGGCGGAAAGCGAACTGCCGCCGCCAAGTGGCGTGTTCGAGGCGCCGGGCGTTGGCGGACACGTGCTTGTGGCAACGTTACGGTTGCTGAGCGGTCCGCTTGGGGATGTCCAGGCACAATCGATCGAGACCAGCGCGCCCAGCCGCGAGCAACAGTCGGAGCAGGACAGCCGGTTGGTGTGGTTCATCCCGTCAGTGGTGCAGAACCTGTATCTCGGCGGCGCGATAGCCGGGCTGCTGGCATGGCCGATGGTGGCGCGCTGGTTCAACGGGCTGTGGGTCAGGACAATGCCGGCTGGTGTGGCGCGCAGCTGGGCTGGCTGGCTGGCGATGCGAATTGTGCACGTGTTCGTGGCTGTGCCCGTGCTGGGCATCCCCGCCCTGCTGATGACCGCGGGAATGCTGCAAAATCGGTTCAGCAGCCTGCTCTGGCCATGGCGCGCCCGCCAACCGTAAGGCGGGTTAGGCCTATGGGGCCGTAACCCGCCGTCTGCGGTCAATAGCTCTGCTGGACTTTGTTCTTGTATTGCTTGGCGCGCATGGCCTTGCGGTTGCGGTTCCAGTTGGCCTCGTCTTCGAGCTGCTCGCTGTCGGCGCGCAGTTCCTTGGCCAGCGGAGCGGCGGCGGCGATGCCGGCGCTGGAGGCCTGAGCGTCCAGTTCAGAGGCGTAACGGTTCAATAGCGCCTTGGCGTCCTTGACGTTGCCGGCGTCGCGCAGTTTGACAGCTTCTTCCTGCACGGCGGTGGCCAGCTGCGTACTGACGTCGCCCATCACCTTTTTGTTCAGGCTGGCTTTCTGCTCGTCGTCCTGGTCGGTAATGCGGACGTTGATGCTGGATGTCAGCCGGCCCGCCTTTTGGTCGCTCATGCCGACATAATTGACCGTCACTTCGGCCGCCGCCAAATCACCCAGCGCCGCGTCATTGGGCACCTGCAACTCAAGCACGGCGTATTTCTGCTGGTTGCCGTAGAGCTGCGCCAGCTTAACCCGCACGACGTCACCGTCGATCTCGCCCTCACGGCCGAGCAGGCGCATGGGCTTGAAGCCTTTGCCGCAGCGCACCTCGATGATCACCTCCTGGGCAACCACCGACAGCACGTCGCCGAACTCTTTGTTGAAGATCTTAACGAGGTCTTCCGGCTTCTCGACGAAGGCGTGGTTGCCATCGGAGGCATAGGCGAGCTTGCTCATCAGGTCCTCGTTGTAGCCGAGACCAAGCCCAATGGTGCTGATAGTGATGCCTTTCTGTGCTGCCTTGCGGCCAAGCTCAGCGACTTCGCGGGGATCGCTCGGGCCGACATTGGCAAGCCCGTCAGAGATCAGGATGACGCGGTTGACGCGGTCCTTGGCGAGAAACTTATCGACCTCGCGGATGCCTTGCTCGGTGCCGGCGTAAAGTGCTGTCTGGCCACCGGTATCGAGCCGCTCAATGAGCCGCCGGATTTCACTCTGCGAGGTCAGCTTGGTGGCTGGCAGCAGTACATTGACTTCGTTGTCGAACACCGTGACCGAGGCGATATCGTCGCTGCTTAGCCGTGACAGCGCTTGAATGGCGGCCTCACGTGCCCGGCCGATCTTGTCCTCTTCCTGCATCGAGCCGGAGCGGTCGATTACCAGGCCGACATTGACGGGCGTTCGCTTGCCTTCGCGCGCCGACGTCAGCCCTTCCAGGCCAATGCGCAGGTAGATCGTGCGGCCCCGGCCGGCGGCTGCCTGGCCAAGTTCAGCGTTGAGCTTGACGGGCTTGTCCGCTTCCACGGCGCCAGCGCCGCTCGAAGCCGTACTGAGTAAGGCAGCACCAAGAAACAGGCTGGGCAACAGGGACGACAATCTGGTCATGATCAATAATCTCCGGTTCGCGCTTCGAAGGGGGAGCAGCGCCCGCAGAAGGGGCGACCCCAGTGCGGCGAATTTGCGGGTATTACTGAGAATTAATGTGGCAGTTGAGTAAGTTATGCTCACCGCGATTGCCCTTCGCTGATCTGTGGACGCCGTTGCACTGGGCGCTGGCTGCACAGTCTCTGACGCTCCTTGAGTGTGGCGGGGCAGCATCGCCAAGCCATCCCGCGAGACAGGGTAATCAATTACTTACGGCCATTGTCGGGTTTTGGGCTGGCTGGCAACAATCCGTTTACGTTGATCGCCGATAACCGAAGGCTGCGGGACTGCGGGCGCGCTGGGGAGCGTGTGCGTGTAGTCCTGGCTGCGAGTTCGTTGGGTACGGTTCAGTTCGGTATGCCGGTCAAGGTAGTCAGAGAGCGTCCAGATCAGCGGCGTCACCATCGGGTGACGGCGCCGCTTTGGGTTACGCTCGGCGCGCACCGCTTGCGCGCCGCTGACTGGAGCCTCGGCGGTCTGCGCCTGGAGGGCTATCCGGGCGCCCTGCCGCTGGTTGGCCAAGCCGTGCGGCTGCGGTTGTCGCTGCCGTTCCAGGGCTTTGATGTCGCTTACGATGCCGATGCCGAGGTGGTTCGCTGCGATTCTGCGCGCGGCACGGTAGCGCTGAAGTTCACCAAGCTTGGTGAGCGCGAACAGGAACTGATGCGCCACTTCCTTGAGGAGTTGGTGCGCGGCTCGATGGTTGATGTCGCTGACACTATCCAGCGCATCGACGTGCCGATCACGCCGGTTTCTACAGCGCCCGACGCCAGCCCAAGTCAGCAGGTGCCGATCGGCCGCTGGCCATTGAAAACGGTGCTCTATACGGCGTTCTACCTGACGCTTGGCCTGTTCGTGTTCGGCTATACGGCCGTCATGACCTGGTCGAACGTGTTCCGTATGGAAGTGCAAACGGCTGTCATCACCTCGCCGCTGGTGACCGTGCAGGCGCCGGGCGATGGCCATGTGCTGTGGACCAATTACAAGCCGGGCGACCCCGTCAAGGCCGGCGCCGTCGTGTTGCAGGTGGCCGACAATGAGCTTGAGCGTTCCATTGACCTGGCGGAAGTGACCATTCGCGAAAAGGCGGCGCGGCGCGATTTCTTGCGCCAGCAGCACACTGACGCGCTGTCAGTGATGGGCGACCTCGCCACCGTCGAGCGCAAGAACACTCAGCAGGACCAGTTGTTGCTGCAGTCACTGGCGGCAGGCGCAGCCGTTGCTGAGCAGCAGTTTGCCAGCATTCAACAGCTGTTCAAAAAGGGTTACGCGACCCGCGTGCAGCTCAACGAGACGCGCGCCAAGGCGATTGAAGCAATCAACAACCGTGAGCGTCAGCGCTATGAAGTGCAGGCGCGCTCGCAATTGTCCGGCCGCGGCGTCGGCCAGGACTTCCTCAACGGCAAAGGCTTCATTGGCGACCGGGCCAAGCTGGAAGCCGAGATCAAGCTGGCTGAAACGGAACTGGCGATCACCACCGCCAAGCGTGACGCCTTGCTGGCGCATCGCGTGCGGCTGGCGGTGGTGGCGCCCTATGACGGCGTGTTGCTGGAACTGCCGCGCGTTGACCACGCCCCGATCAACCGGGGTGACATCATTGCCGTCATGGAGCAGCCGGCAGCGCGTCAGGTGACGGCCTATCTGACCCAGGACGAATCCCTGCGCGTCGGGCTGGGTGACACCGCCATCGTCTATGTGCCGGCGTTCGACAGCATGGTGCGCGCCACTGTCAAGGAGATCGATCGCACCTCGGGCTTCGTTGAGCAGATGGGTGGGCGTTATGGCTGGCGCGGTACGATGGATCGCTCCGCCCAGGTGACACTGCTGTTCGACCGCGACGGTCAGACCCGTCAGATTGCCGCCTTCCGCGCCGGCACGCCTGCCATTGTGCTGTTTGAGAGCCGTTCGACCAACGAGGTTGTGGCGCAGATCCGGCATGGCTTCAGGAGCTTGGTGGCGGCAGTGGGTAGTGACGACGCGGCGGCACCGGCGGCGTTGGCCGAGATGGCGGCACCAGCGCTGGTGCCGCTCGGTAAGCTGCCACCGTTGCGTACGGGCATCACGGATGATGCTGGCATCGGCGCCGGCTCAGCCTCGCCGGGCGATGCGGTGGTGCCGGTCGCGCCCCGGCGAAAATTGCGCGCGCCACTCACAGGAATGAAGCCAAGCCTTGATGCAGCCACCCCCTCGGGGGATGCAACATGATCGTCTCCGGCGCTGCTTTTGATGACCCAACCAAGCCGGTGCGGTGGCGCGAGAAGTGGTCGCCGCAGGTGCTGTTCAATATTTTTGTCTATCTTGGGCTGTGCGTGTTCTTCCTCAACGTGCTGCCTAACCGCATCTGGGACAAGGATATCGAGCAGGTCACCTATGTGATCGTCATCCTCGGCATCTGGCGCTATGCGTGGTGGTTCACGCACGCCGTCAGGGCGCGGGCTTATCAGCACCTTGTCTATCCGAAGCTGGCGGCGCGGGCAGCCGAGCTGTGGGACAGCGGCTGGCGGCCGCGCCACATGCACTTCATGATGACCACCTTTCGCGAGGATCGCGAGGTCACGGAAGCTGTTGTCCGGGGCATCATCACGCAAGTACGGGAAGCGCAGCAACCCGGCCAACCCGTGGCGGCGACGATCTGGCTTGGCAGTGGCGACATCTATGACGAGAGCCTGATCGAGCGCTTCCTGACGCTGATCGCCAGCGACCTCGACATTACCTTCCGCATTATCCGGCAGAACGTGCCTGGCAAGCGCATGGCGATCGCGCTGGTGCTGCGCGCCATGTCCCGGCTTGGCCTGCACAAGGACGATCTGGTCGTCTTCATGGACGGCGATTTCGTGATAGCGCCCGGCAATGTCCGGCGCTGCCTGTCGTTGTTCGCCGCCGATCCCGTGCTGCAGGCCTGCACCACGCATGAGGCCGTGCAGGTGCAGGGCCCGTGGTGGATGCAGTCGTGGCTGAACATGCGCTTTGCCCAGCGCCACCTCGCCATGCAGTCGCATGCGTTGTCCAACCGCGTGCTGACGCTGACTGGCCGCATGAGCGTGTTCCGCGCCCACCACATCACCAGGCACGAGTTCATCCGCCTGCTGGAGGCCGACTATCTCGATCACTGGCTGTGGGGCAAGTTCCGCTTTCTGTCGGGCGACGACAAGAGCACCTGGTACTACCTGCTCAAGCAAAACGCCAAGATGCTCTATGTGCCCGATGCCACGGGCTACACCATTGAGATCATCAAGGGCTCGGCGTGGACGCGCATGGTGGAAAACTTTCGGCGCTGGTCGGGCAACATGCTGCGCAATGGCGCCCGCGCTATCGCGCTCGGCCCGCGCGCCATGCCGTTCTACATCTGGTGGTGCCTGATCGATCAGCGCGTCGCCATGTGGACCATGCTGGTCAGCCCGGTGCTGGCGATCTGCGCTGGGCTGATCAAGGGCACGGATTATCTGCTGTCCTACGCCATTTATCTCGCTATCACGCGCATGCTGCTGTCGATGTTGCTGTTCACCTATTCACGCCGCGTCGACCTCAACTATGTCTGGATTCTCTACGTCAACCAGATCCTCAACGCCTCGGTGAAGCTCTACATCCTGTGGCGCTTGTCGAAGCAGAAATGGGCCAATCGCGGCAATCAGAAAGCCGGTTTCGCCGACAATGACTGGCTGGCCAAGTTCCGCGACGGCATGGCGATGTACCTGACCGTGCTGTCGGTCGCGGTGCTGACCTTGGGCACCATCATCTACACCAAGCTGATGGATGTGCCGTACTGGAACATGGTTGCGCATCTCGCAACTGGCTAAAATTGTTGACAAATATCCAGGTTTCACTTCACGGAACCTAGACACCTCCCGAGTACAACCAACGCTGGCAGATCGTCGAAGGACCGCGTCTCAACGCGTGCCCTGAAAGGCGGCAGCCACCAGTATCGCGTTGTTGACTTGCGCGGGAGGGCGCAAACCAGTGAACCAGTTTATACCAGCCTATCAGCTGCTCGACGGCGCCAAGGCGCTGCCGGCGCCGCGTCGTTTCCAGGTCGTCGGCAAGCCGGCGATCAGCGTGGTCGGTCTTGGCTATGTCGGTGCCGTGTCGATGGCCTGCCTTGCCCATCTCGGCTTCCGGATGGTCGGCGTCGACATCTCGGATGTGCGCGTCGAAGCCATCAATTCCGGCCGTTCACCGATCGTTGAAGCGCGACTTGAGGACCTGCTGTCCGAAGGCGTCAACAAGGGCCTCGTCTCAGCGACCCACAGCCTGATCGGCGCCGTGCTGCGCACCGATGTCACGTTCGTGTCGGTTGGCACGCCGACGGCTGCTGACGGGTCGTGCGACCTGACCTATGTACGTGAAGCCAGCCGCACGATTGGCAAGGCGCTGGCCTCGAAGGCCGACTACCACGTCGTCGTGATGCGCTGCTCGGTACCACCGGGCACCACGCTCGATGTCGTCGTGCCGGAGATCGAAGCCGCGTCAGGCAAGCGCCTCGGCGAAGACTTCGGCGTCTGCTTCAACCCAGAATTCCTGCGCGAGGGCGTTGCCGTCGCTGACTTCTTCGCACCACCAAAGACCGTGATCGGCGCCTCCGATGCGCGCGCCCAGGAACTGGTCGAGCACATTTATGGCGCGATCGACAAGAACGCCATTTTCACGACGATCCAGGCCGCTGAGATGGTCAAATATGCCGATAATGTCTGGCATGCCGCCAAGGTCGCGTTCGGCAATGAGATGGGCCGTATCTGCAAGGCGCTCGACATCGACAGCCATGTTGTCATGGACATCTTCTGCAAGGACCTGAAGCTCAACCTGTCGCCCTATTACCTGAAGCCCGGCTTTGCGTTTGGCGGTTCGTGCCTACCGAAAGAAGTCCGCGCCGTCAGCCACCTGGCGGAAAAGCTCGGCATCGAGCTGCCTTTGGTCGACAGCCTGATCCCGTCGAACAAGAAGCACATCGCCCAAGCCGTAACGATGCTGAAGCCTTATGTCGGCCGCCGCATCGGCTTCCTTGGCGTCACGTTCAAGCCGGCCACTGACGACATCCGCGAGAGCCCGACGCTCGACCTGATGGCGCAGCTGATGGCCCAGGGCGCCGAGCTCAAGGTCTACGACCCGAACCTCAAATTTGGTGCGCACATGAAGAGCCAGATTTCATACGTGCAGCACTCCTCGCCGCACCTGACAGACCTGCTCGCCAAGCTGGAGCCGATCGCGCTCAGCGATGCTGAGGAGCTGATCGCAGCCTCGGACATCGTCGTTGTTTCACATGCCACGGAGGAATTCCGCCGTGCCGTGCGGTTGCGCGATCCGCGCATCAAGGTGCTCGACCTCGCCCGGCTCTTCAAGGAGCTGCCGGACGACCCGAACTACTCCGGCATCGCTTGGTGAGGCGACGCCGGCACGCATGGGCGTCTTGGGAGGCGCGAACAACAATCGGGGCATAAGGGCGAACACGCCCGGCCCCACAATGTGGAGTTAAAGGGAGGCTGTTATGAGTAAAATGACGGGTACTGGAAAAGACGATTGGATCGTCACCAGCGATACGGGTGATGAGGTTACCGGACGCGCCGGCAATGACCAGATCGATGGTGGTCTGGGCAATGACGTGTTGTTGGCTGGCGGCGGCGATGACGTGGTTGTTG
>JANNSA010000219.1:0-3046 GCA_031402115.1 Hyphomicrobiaceae bacterium
AATAGGGATTGCAGTCAGCGGCGGCGTCGCGCTTCTCGACCCGGATGGCGCTGTCCTTGCCGGTAATGATGCGCAGCGCCAGGGTGCGGTTGTCATAGCCCCAGCTCGTATTGACCGGGCAGAACGAATAGGTCTTGCGGCGGCGATAGGCGTTCGGCGTCGTTGAACCGGCCAGCGACAATTCCGGCATACGCTTTTGCATACCCGCCAGGAACGCCATACCCGTCCGCGACAGCTTGCCTTGGTCGGCGAAGACGTTGCGGCCATCTTTCCAGATCGAGTAATGCGTGTGGAAGCCGCTGCCTGACATATCGATGAAAGGCTTGGCCATGAAAGTGGCCAGGTAGCCGTGCGCCGCCGCAATCTCCTTGACGATGGTCCGGAACAGCACGACGCGATCGGCGCTCTCCAGGGCGGTAGCGTAACGGATGTTCACTTCCACCTGGCCCGGCGCATATTCGAGATTGGATTGCTCGATCGGAATGCCCATGGCGATCAGGTGATTGCGGATCGGACCGACGACCGGCTCAATACGCGACTGGCTGTTCATGCCATAGACGTTGATCGCCGTTTCCCTTGGCCGTTTGGTCACCGGATCGAGCAGATAGAACTCCAGCTCGGCGCCTACCATGATCTCAAAGCCCAGTTGGCGCGCGCGCTCGAGTTGATCAAGCAGCGCGCCACGCGGGTCAATCGGCACCGGCTGGTGGTTCTTGTCCTCGGTGCGCGCCAGGCACAACGCGACGCCGGGCTCGTAGGTGCAGGCGACGGGCGCCGCAATCGGGAACATGTGCATATCGACATAGCCGTTGTCGAAACTGCAATACGGCGTGTCCCAGACATCGCTGGTCATGTCGATCGCGAACATGGCGGCGATAATCGCGTTGCCATCCTCGCAAACTGTTGGCCAGCTGGTCGCTGGAAAACGCTTGCCGCGCATCACGCCGTTGACGTCGCCGAAGCCGAGCACGACCGTATGCGTGCCTTCGGGCAGCGGAAGCAGGTTGCCTGCCATGGGTACGAAGTCCTTCCCCTCGAGAGCCGTTGAGTGCGTTTGATCCCAGGTGCATCGGTCTGATCGCAAGTTCGCCAAACCTGATACGGATAGTGTACTCTGAATACAGTCTGGCTCGCCACCCTCTCGCGCTGGCTCGTCACCCTCTTGCGAAAGAACTGCCGTGTTCACGCGCATCGAGACAACCAAGCAACGGCTGGCCGATCAGGTCTATGACCAGATCCTCAAGGCAATCCAGGCTGGCGCTATTCAGCCAGCCGAGCGCATCGTGCAGGAGAAGCTCGCCGAGACATTGCAGATCAGCCGCACGCCGGTGCGCGAGGCGCTTTTGCGGCTGGAACAGGAAGGTTTGCTGGTTACTTCAGGCCGCGGCGGCTTCCTCATCCGACTGACCACCGACAGCGAAGTACGCGAAATCTATCAGACGCGCGCCGCGATTGAGGGCTACGCTGCGCGGTTGCTGGCGAGCGAAGGTGACTTGGGCAAGGTAGGGCGGATCGAAGCCGTGATCCGGTTTCAGGAATCGCTGCAGCTGACATCGGCACATGGCTATTACGATGCCAATCGGGCGATCCACCGGAGCTTCGTCGCTGAAACCGGAAACCGCTATTTGCTCGATATGTTCGACAGCATGTGGAACCGCGGTGTCTCGTTTCACATCTTTGCGTCGATGACGGCGGACGACCTCAAGTCTTCGCTGCAAGGGCACATTCCCTTGTGCGAGGCGATCCGCAGCCACGACGCCAACCGGGCGGCGGGCGCAATGCTGGCGCACATTGAGAACGGGCTTGAGCTGCAATTGGCGGCACTCGCTCAGGCGCGCGACAGGCCTCAGCCTCGCAACAGCCTGCCTGCTGATTGAACCCCTGATCCGCGACAAGGCGCTCAAACAAGGCGCTGAGTGCCCGAAAACTGAAACGGCGCGCATTCCGCCTGGAATGCGCGCCGTTGCTTGAGTTCATTGCCCTCAGTTTGCCCCCACAGTTCGCCTCAAACCATCCCAAAGATGATGGCGGCGAGGAAGCCGAGCGATAACAGCGCGGCCAAGACGTTCAGGCGCATTCTTAGTTCCATGAACAGGCTCCTTTCGAAGCGCGTCGTCTTCTGTGGCGCGCTCACCGCCCAGCCAGCGCACCAGCTGAACCGTTAACGCTGTTGCTAACATGGCGCGGAAAACCGCCTATGCAAAGTAAAAATCATGACGCACCGCAAAAACGCTCGACAAAATCAAGTCCTAACTTGCCGTGCTGCTGCGACAAAGCAGCCATGATCAGGCGGATACGTTTTGCTCGCACTAGCCCCATTTGCTGGCATTCATGCTGAGGTCTGGCCTAAATCTGGCAAACCTTTGCCACTATTCTGAACAGTCCGGCAATGTCAGTCCGGTCGTTGTGCAGGTGCGAAGCCACCGGTTTGCACAGGCCCTAAGGAGCTGTGGAAAACTCAGCCGCGCGACTTGTAAATTGGGGAAGGGAGCCGGCAGCGACTACGCAATACAAAGAGCCCCCACCGGCAAGACAGTGATAGCATCGGACGCGCGCAGCTAACATGGTCCGGCAACAGTCATGATCACGGCTGTGGATAAGTTGTGCGCTCAAGGCGAGCCAATCGCCGCCTTGACTAGTGCCGCAATCGAACCCCGCAACGCCACGTCATGGTCTGCTTTCGGCCGCGCTGGCAGCGTGATCGCCGCATAGCGTCCCCGCAGTCTTTACGAGTTGTTTAGGATATTGCGGGCAAGTACCGTTCCATGTGGCGTAAGAGTTTGTCCGTTGTGTTGACAGTGTTGGGGCTAGGCGTGCTCGCCTCCTGCTCCTCGGCTCCCTATTTCGTGGCCAGGAACGAGCCCTGGCGGCGCGATTTCGAGATATCGTGCCTCAAATCTGGCGCCGTGCAGGAAAGCGCGTTTGTCGCTGCCGGTGCCAGTATCAACGGCCCCAGTGTCTGCGGTGCCGTGCGCCCGTTCACGCTGAACGCCGCCCTCGGCGGCGCGGTGGCCTTCCGTCCGGCGGCAAAACTGCAATGCCAGAT
>JANNSA010000220.1:0-16834 GCA_031402115.1 Hyphomicrobiaceae bacterium
CACGTCACGCTGCCCTGATTGGTGACGACGCCCGTGATGCGTCCTTTGGCAGTGATGAAACCGGTGACCGCTACGCCCTCATGGAACTTGGCGCCGTGTTGACGCGCGCCCTTGGCCAGCGATTGCGTGATGTCGGCGGGATTGGCCTGGCCGTCGGTCGGCAGGAACGCCGCGCCAACCAGATCGTCGACATTCATCAGCGGCCATAACTTGAGCGCCTCGGCTGGCGTCAGCACCTGCATCTCAAGCCCGAAGCTGCGCGCCGTGGTTGCCTGGCGCTTGATCTCGGTCCAGCGCTCTGGATTGCACGCCAGCCTGAGGCCGCCATTCTGCTTCCAGCCGGTTGCCAGGCCAGTTTCGGCTTCCAGCTTGCCGTACAACTCAACTGAATACTTCAGCAGCCGCGTGATGCTGGCCGACGCGCGCAATTGCCCGACCAGACCGGCCGCGTGCCACGACGAGCCATTGGTCAGCTTGCCGCTTTCCAGCACCAGCACATCAGCCTTGTGGTCGCGCGCCAGATGGTAAGCTGTCGAGCAACCAATGATGCCGCCACCGATGACGACAACCGCAGCGTGGGAAGGCAGAACCGTCATGATGACCTTTCGAGTATGCAGCGGTGCAGGGGTTAGAAATCTGCCGTTTCATGCACGTGCAAGGCCTGCTCGAAGCGGCCGAGATAGTCGCCGGTGTATGTAGCGTAGTCGAAGTCCAGTTTGGAATGTATCTCAGACACCATACTCCACAGGGTTTCGCGCAAGAGTGACGCGCACTTCATCGCCGAGTAGGCGCGTTGCAGGCTGTCGGCTGGCTGACCGCCGAAGTAAGCGCGCAGCAGCCAGTTCTCCTGCTCGGGGCTGAGGCCGTTATTGCTGGCGAGGTTGGCCAGGTCGAACAGCGGCGAGTTGAAGCCGGCATAGTCCCAATCGATCAACCAGATGCGCTGGCCATCATCAATGAAGTTGGCGGGCAGCAGGTCGTTGTGACCATAGACCAGTTGAACCGCGCCGACGTCGCGCTCCAACGTTGCCGCGACGTCGAGCAAGCCAGCAAGACGTGGGGCGTGGCGGCTTTGGCCCTCGCGCAACGTATGCGCGTAGTCACGCAAAACCTGGAACACCCAGAACACCAGGGCTGGCCCACGCACGTGCTTGGGCATATCCGTATGCACGCGCTTGATCAGGCCAAGGATACGCTCAAGATTGTATGATCGCCGAACGTGCTCGGCCGTGAACGTGATGCCCTGGATGTGGTCAATCACGAGGATGCCCGGCTCGCTGTACAGCACTTCCGGCGACAAGCCGGCTTGAAACGCGGCAACGCTGGCGGCGCGCTCATTGAAGCGCATGACGCCGTGCGCCGGAATGTCATCGCCGACTCGGACAACGACCTTGCGGGCACCATCGGTGACGACAAAGTTGACGTTGGTGATGCCGCCGCCGAGCGGCTCAGGGTTGACGGGGCCACGCCAGATCGGCAAAAGCCGCACACGATCGATCGCTTCCATGGATTGTCCCTCCCGCCGCACCATATGCGCGTGATCGGGGGCGATGGTAAAGTCTGCCGATCGTATCGCGCGACGGCCTGTGGCGATCCGTTCACCCCGGCCTGCGTATCATCGGCGAGACTGACTGCCGGAGGCGTTGATGGCGCGTATGACCAAGAAAACTGCGTTGCCATCAAAGGATTGCGCGGCCTGTGGCCGGCCGTTCATTTGGCGGCGCAAATGGGCCAGGGATTGGGACGCCGTGCGCTATTGTTCCGACAAGTGCCGGCAGGCGAGGGTGCCCGCGCAGCGGCAGGGCACTTTGCCAAAGTAGCGGCCAGTCCGGACCTGAACGCGCAAACGGATGCCGCGCGCGTCACGTGGCGACCGTGCCACTATCGTCCGGGGCACAGGGCCCAAGACGATAGTGGCGTTTGGTGGACGGCTGGTAAGCGCTAAAACGCGTGGCTCCAGGCGCGCAATTCGACGGCGGCGACGATCGGGCCACCGTTGCCGCGTTGCAGGAACACGACACAGCCATCGTTGCTACTGCTGTTCTTGCCCGCTAGGTTGACCTTGTAGGTGGCGGCGGTGCCATCCCAGTCGCCGACCTTGGCGAGCCGGCGCACGAGATTGTGATAGGACAGCTTCGAGCCCGAGTTCTCGCCGCGCTTGACGGCGACTGATGCGATACTGCGGTATTCGGCGACCCAGATGGTGCCGGCCTTAGCTTCCGGACCGCCCGGTGCGGCTCCGGCGGAGACGTTCAACACGCCTTTAACCACATCGGCCGAGAGCGGCGCGCGCCAGGCCTGGACCTGCGCCGACGCCGCAGCGATCGCCGCATCGACGGCATCCGGCCGGCTGCCGACAGCGTGCACGACGCCGTTTATGACAACTTGCGGCGTGTAGACTTCGCCATCGCCGCGCGCCGCCGCGTAGGCCTTCTGGCGCGCTGTGTTGGCCGGGCTGGCGAAGGTATCCTTCCAGCCAAGATAGTCCCAATAATCGACCGGGAATGTCAGCGCCACGACACCGGTGCGCGAGCTGATTTCACCCAGCAGCCGGTCGGCGGGCGGGCACGACGAGCAGCCCTGGCTGGTGAACAACTCGATCAAGGCGATACCCTGGCGGGCCTCCACAGCTTCCCCGGCACGCGCGGCCGGCGCGCCAAGCATCGCCAAACCGAGCCAAGCCGCTGCAACAGCAGCCGCACCTGAACGGAGCGGCCCGCGCACCGCGCTTCCGAGCAAACCCATGACCATTCCTTTCAGGCTGGCAGCAACCCGCCGCTGTGTTGAACACACTATCCCCCGACCCGCAGTCACTTGCGAGTCACGTTCCCTTGACGCCCGCGCGAGGGGAAGGCGCAATGCCGTCGATGACCGTAGGGGGGTTAGGCCATTTCGGCCGTAACCCGCCGCGATCAACGGTTCGGCAGCGCAACAAGCACCTCGTTACGCATCAGGAAGGGTGGGTCGAACGGCGGATTGTATCCAGCAATGACCGGTTCGCTTTGGGCAGTGATGCCATCGCGCTGCAAGAGCGCAAGCAACTCGGCGGCTTTGGCCTGATTGCGCTCAGGCGACATGTACCAGGAGTACCGGAGCGCCGCCATCGTGCGCGCGGGCACCGCCCGGAAAGTCACGCGCGGATCGTTGGGTTTGGGCAGTGTCGCCATGGTCCACTGCGCTGGCATCGCAAACGCCATCCGGCGGGCGCCGTCACCGCCGGTTGCCGTCGTTACGGGCGCCGTCATGGCGATCAGCTCCGGCTTGCCCATCAGCACGGGCGCGGTCATGGCAATGGATGTCTTGGCAGAGTTTGCGCCGAAGATGTAGCCCGCTAGGATTGAGAACGCCGCCCGCGTTTCCGATGCTGGATCGCCGCTCAGCAGCGTTTCTGCGACGAGCTGTGGTGCGTACTGGCGGATCTCGTAACCGTCGCGCGCTTCTAATACCGCGTACTTCGCCATTTCCGTGTCGCGCCCACTGCGCAGGGCGTTGAGGCACCAAAGCCCGAACAGCACAACAGCCACGCCACTGATCGCCGCCAGCCACATTCGCGAGTTCCACCTTTTCACCGTGACGCCCTTCGATTGCATGGCTTTACTTCCGGATCACTCACGCAACAACGCATGCCCGAGGGCTTCGGTTCCCAACCATGCACCGAATTGCGATCCCGTCACGCCGCCAGCCGTCGCAGCACGTAAGGCAGGATGCCGCCGTTCTGGAAGTAGGCGAGCTCATCCAGCGTATCAATGCGACAGGCGACCGGCACGGCGCGTGTCTTGCCGTCGGCGCTGGTCAGTTCCAGCTGCAAAGTCAGGCGCGGCTGCAACCCCGTCAACCCACGGATGCTAACCTTTCCGCCTGTAGGCCCGAGGCCCTGCCACGTGAAGCCAGCCTCGAACATTGTGTCGATCAGAACACTGCCGTGTCCAACGCGAGTGCGGGCAGCCGAAATGTCGATTTGAAATTTCCACCAGATTGCAAGCGCAATTGATAAGAATCCAAATCCGAACAGGACCATCTATCAATTGTGTTTGGTGAGAAACCAAGTCATCGCCCTAAGCTTTCGTGGCGTCTGGCCAAGCAATCGTTGAAAACTCTATGGCTGGACAACACGTCGCAATTGGATGTTAGCGGATTTCCGCCGGTCAACCGAAGCCGCCTTGGGTCCGTCTCAGTGCGAGAGCAAGACAGGAAGCTTTAGGTCCTGCAGAATGCCGGCGGTTGCGCCGCCCATAACGAAATCGCGCATCCGGGAATGGCCAAACGCGCCCATGACCATCATGTCAGCACCGATGTTGAGCGCATGATCCTGAAGCACGCCACCGATTGGCCTCCCTAGGGTCTGCAGCAGCGTAACCGTCGCAGGGATATCATGCCGGGCAAGATAGGCGGCAAGTTCGTGGCCCGGATTTTTCTCAGGTAGTTCCTTCTCGTCGGTCACTGAGGCGATGGTAACGGCATTAGCAAGTCGCAGAAAATCGCGCGCATCAGCCACCGCGCGTGTGGCCACCTGGCTGCCATCCCATGCAATCACCACATGCTGATAGGATGCTGGCGGTGCATCTTGTTGCACGACCAGAGTTGGCCGGCCCGAACCAAAAATCACGGATTCAGCCGCTGCTTTCAACGAACCGTCCGTGGGACTGAGCCCTACCACGGTCAGATCATGGTATCTTGGGTAGGTTGATGCGGCTTCTTCGATCGTCCCCATCAAACAATCGAGTTGGGTGCTGCGGAATTTGACACCGATAGGGTTAAGCGATGCCTCCATCGCGAGCACCAGCGCAGCACCGCGGGATCGGCACCTAGCTGTTACGTTTTGGGCCAAGCCCTCAACATCAATGATCATGCCCCCCAGCAATGACGAGACGCGCGGGAAGATTGCGTTGAGAACCAGCCCATGAACGTCTCCCCCAAGGTGCCGGGCAATGCCAGCGACATGCTTCGTGATGTTGGCGGAGTTTCCGTCAGGATACGTGAGCAGCGGCACGAGGATTTGAATGGTCATTGACCAGCTTTCTTGGCTCTCAAACGGTGCCAGGCTGTTGCTCCATAGCTTGGGAGCCAGAACCTCTGACGATCATGTTGCGCGTTCTAACACCCAACAACATGAAACCGTAATATTCTCACACATTTTAGGTTGCATCACAATGTTCGAAGCAACGAGCAACTCATGCGAAGTGCTGATCGACAACCAAACCATATCTCAATGACGCTGGTTCCTGGGTTTGGGTAGCATGGCTGCCGCTCCGTCCCTGCCCCACGCCCAGCCACCGAAAAACGCACGCTCAGCACCAGTTACAGGCAATTGATGCGGACCAGGACGGGCGCCCGTGAAAAAGTCACTTCGGCCGCACCCGGCAGCGACGCGTACATGTGCAGTTGCGGCTCGCTGCTGTTGCCGGAATTGCCAATTTTCGCGATGACCCCTCCTGCTGTCAGCATCTGGCCTGAAACCCGGTGAAACCAGAGGACAGTTTACCTATTCCAAATTCATGAAAGCCCAGTGACGGCATTCCTATTCCACCCTCCGAACCGCCTTCTTCGGCCTACCCAACTTCTTCCTGGCGAGGTCGCAGCCGGACTGCCGCTCCAGTTGCGCGACGAAGCTGGCGTCTCAGTCGGTATTCTTGCCGTCAAAGTGCTCGTCCTCGGCAGCGGTGTCCGCCTTGGTCGCCTGCAACAGCACCACAACACCCAATATTGCTGCGATCCACCACACCATTCGCGATCGACGCTGACCTATTGCCTTTGTTTCCATGACATCCTCCCCAGCACCCACAGCCTTGAACACGGTCGCGGGGAATCTTTGGTTCGCTGCATGAAAGCCGCTGGCGCCTATCCCGTCACGCCGCCAGCCGGCGCAGCACGTAAGGCAGGATGCCACCGTTCTGGAAGTAGGCGAGCTCATCCAGCGTATCGATGCGACAGGCGACCGGCACGGCGCGTGTCTTGCCGTCGGCGCTGGTCAGTTCCAGCTGCAAAGTCAGGCGCGGCTGCAACCCCGTCAACCCACGGATGCTGACGATCTCCGCGCCGGTCAGCCCGAGGTCCTTCCAGCTGACGCCGGCCTCGAACACCAGCGGCAGCACGCCCATGCCGATCAAGTTACTGCGGTGAATGCGCTCGAAGCTCTCGGCGATGACGGCGCGGATGCCGAGCAGGCGGGTGCCCTTGGCGGCCCAGTCGCGGCTTGAGCCGGTGCCATATTCCTTGCCGGCAAACACGACGAGCGGCACGCCTTGGGCTTTGTAGCGCATCGCCGCATCATAGATGGAAAGCCGCTCGCCCGATGGCTGGTACAGCGACACGCCACCTTCCACACCCTGTACCATCTGGTTCTTGATGCGGATGTTGGCAAAGGTGCCGCGCATCATGATCTGATGGTTACCGCGCCGCGCGCCATAGGAGTTAAAGTCGGCCGGCCGCACCTGGTGCTCCACCAGATAAGTGCCAGCCGGCCCCGACTTGGCGATGTCACCGGCCGGCGAGATGTGGTCCGTGGTGATCGAGTCGCCAAACATCCCAAGCACGCGCGCATCGACGATGTCGGTGATGGCGACCGGCTGGCGCGGCATGTCTTCAAAGTACGGCGGATGCTGCACATAGGTCGAGCCGGCGTTCCAGGCATAGGTCATGGAGGGTTTGCCGCCGATCTTCTGCCAGCGCGCGTCGCCCTTGAACACATCGCCATAGCGGCTGGCAAACATAGCCGGCGTGATGGACGTGCGGATCAGATCGGCAATCTCGGCGCTGCTTGGCCAGATGTCCCGGAGGAACACCGGCTGGCCGTCGCTGCCGAGGCCAAGCGCCTCGGTGGCAAGGTCCAGGTTCAGCGTGCCGGCCAGCGCATAGGCGACCACCAGCGGCGGCGAGGCGAGGTAGTTGGCCTTGACGTCCGGGTTGACCCGGCCCTCAAAGTTGCGGTTGCCGGACAGTACCGCCGCCGCCACCAGATCGCCCGCCTGCACCGCCGCCGATATAGCCTCCGGCAGCGGCCCGGAATTGCCGATGCAGGTGGTGCAACCATAGCCCGTGAGATTAAAGCCAAGCGCGTCAAGATCGGCCTGCAGGCCCGCCTTCGCGAGATAGTCCGTCACCACCTGGCTGCCTGGCGCCAGCGAGGTTTTCACCCATGGCTTAACGGTGAGGCCCTTGGCGCGGGCGTTGCGGGCGACCAGCCCGGCGGTGATCATCACCGACGGGTTGGAGGTGTTGGTGCATGACGTGATCGCCGCAATCACCACGTCGCCATGGCCGATTTCGTAACCGGCGCCCGGCACCGGCTGCCGCTTCAGCGTCTCGCCCGGCTTGCCGAACTCACCTGCCAGTGCCGCAGCGAAGCCGGACTTGACATGCGTCAGCGCCACCCGGTCCTGTGGCCGCTTCGGGCCCGCCACCGATGGTTCCACGGAACGCAAATCCAGCGCCATGGTGCCGGTGAACAGCGGCTCGGCCATGCTGGCGTCGCGGAACATGCCTTGCGCCTTGCTATAGGCCTCCGTCAGCGCCACCCGCTCCGGCGCGCGGCCGGTGGCGTTGAGGTACTTGATGGTGTCGCCATCGACCGGGAAGAAGCCGCAGGTCGCGCCATATTCCGGCGCCATGTTAGCGATGGTAGCGCGGTCTTCAACCGACAGTGAATCCAGGCCAGCGCCAAAGAACTCGACGAACTTGCCGACGACGCCGTGTTTGCGCAGCATCTGCGTCACCGTCAGCACCAGATCGGTCGCCGTCATGCCCTCGCCGAGCGCCCCGGTCAGCTTGAAGCCGATGACTTCCGGGATCAGCATGGACACCGGCTGCCCGAGCATCGCCGCCTCCGCCTCGATGCCGCCGACGCCCCAGCCGAGAACGGCCAGCGCATTGACCATGGTGGTGTGGCTGTCGGTGCCGACGCAGGTATCGGGGAACGCTTGCATGACGTCGCCCATCGGCTTGGTCCAGACACTCTGCGCCAGATATTCCAGGTTCACCTGATGGCAGATGCCGGTGCCCGGCGGCACGACACGGAAATTGTCAAACGCCGTCGCCCCCCAGCGCAGGAACTCATAGCGCTCCTGGTTGCGCGCATATTCCAGCGCAACATTGCGCTCAAACGCCTGCGCGTTGCCGAAATGATCAACCATGACAGAGTGGTCAATCACCAGATCAACCGGCACCAGCGGGTTGATCTTGCGCGGATCGCCGCCCATCGCCGCCATCGCATCGCGCATCGCCGCCAAATCAACCACGGCCGGCACGCCGGTGAAGTCCTGCATCAGCACCCGCGCCGGCCGGTAGGCGATCTCGCGCTCGGAGGTCCTGGCCGTCAGCCACGTCACCATAGCGCGGATGTCATCGGCGCTGACGGTCTTGCCATCCTCATGCCGCAGCAGGTTCTCCAGCAGCACCTTCAGCGACACCGGCAGCCGCCCGATGCCCGGCAGGCCATTCTGTTCGGCGGCAGGCAGGCTGAAGATCTCATACGTCTTGCCGCCGCCGACCAGCGTCTGCCGGCACTTGAAGGTGTCGAGAATGGCGGGATTGGCGGCCATGGTGCGCTCTCCGGGCAAAGCGATGACGGATATGCCCTGGGACATAAACCAAGCCGCGCCGGAACGCCACCGGGCAAGGCGACACGATGTTCATCTTCGGCCGCGCACCGTCGCGGGGGGCTTGAACCCCGCAGACGACGATGAATTGCATGCCCCCCGTTCCGGAGCATGAGGCCGGGCTGCCAAAGATTGCCTGCAACCTGCGGCTGCAGGTCAATACTGATTCGCGCAACTTTCTTTGTCGGCACGAGCCGGCGCCGAATTTCGCCCTTGCCGGTTCCTGCCCGCAGCTCAGAACCTCGTATTGAATCCGATTGTTATGGTGTTAAGTTGTACGCGGCCGTCGATGTCAAAGTCCGTGCCGGCAGCGAATGTACCGCCGCCCATATCCGCGAACAGATATTGCGTCCGTATCGACTGGTGCTCGGCGAGTGCGAACTCCAAGCCACCGCCGACGGCGTAGCCGACGAGCCGGTCGGTTTCCCCGGCTGTCACGCCGCCGACATCGTAGGTGACTTGCGCGGCTCCGTAGGCCAAGCCACCCGTCGCGTAGAAGAGCCATGGGCCTGAAACGGTACCGACGCGCCCGCGCACGGTGCCATACCAGTCAATGTCAGAACTGACCTTCGCCGTCCCGATGGTCGTTGCGCCGTCGATTCCGGTGAGGGCAAGGTCGGCCTCGATACCGAGTAGGACGGACTTGCCGACGCGCCAATTATAGCCGGCCTGGACCGCACCGGTGAACCCACGAACATCAACGTCGAGGGTCGTTCCCGGAAGGGTTTGCAGCAATGCCAGAGTTTCGGCATCGACATTCGCAGCGGCGAACGGCCCCAATTGCTCCGCTGTCGGCCCACCTGTGGTCGTCGTTGTCGCGACGATCTCATCGCCAAAATCCCCGATGAGGAAATCTGCCGGAAATCCCTCAGTCGTCACACCCTCACCTGGTACGAAGCTGCCACCCTGGTACGTTCCGTCGGCAGCCAGATAGTACACGTTGCTGGTCAAGCATTCGTTTTCTCCGGTAGTATTGCGGAGATCAAACGCGACGTTCTTGGTCGGCTTGTAGAATGCTGTGCCGGGTATGTTCTCGAGACCAAGAATGTCGACGATCTCCGCTGGGAACCGGTTCGGGAAGCCTATGCTTGAGCCAGGAGGCGGCGATGCCAGTTCGTAGGTCGTTCCGCGCAACGTGCAGGATTCCGTCGTCACCGAAACCGTCTCAAAACTTGGAATTTCCAACGCCGTGCGGCCCCAACCAAAGCCAACACTGCCGCCAACATAAGGACCTGACCAGGGATCAATCGTCGGCAGCGATTGGGCTGTGGCGGGTACCGACAATATTCCCGAAACAGCCAGCACAACTAAGGTGATCCGCATATCTTCTCCATGTGGAGTTGATCATGCGAAGTGTGCATCGCATGGTCTGGTTTGAGACACGCGATACGAGAGAACTGAGTAAGCCATTGCTGTGATCAGCTCAAGGCAGCAGACCGGAAAAGCTGTTGATAGCAAGCCAAGGCTCCACGAAATCCGTGGCAAACCGAGCTGCCCAGCCGCGACCAGGTTGAAGATTTCGTCGGAACGTCCCCCGTCCCGGCGTCAGCGTCAGACAGAACTTAAACGTATAAAGAACGTCCGTACTTGTCGCGGCATTGCCGGACAGGAGCGCGCTCCCCGGGCAAAGCGTGGTCTGAATTGCCCAGGGACATTCGCTGCCCCCGGTTTTTCCGGTTTCCACTCGGGTTTCTGGCTGTCGCCGGTTTTCTCCGCACGCACAGAAACTCATTGGACTTTCGCTCACCAAAGCCAAGGCGATCGGCGGGCCAGGTGTGATTGTTTGCGCCGCGTAGTTCAGAGGCTTCCGCTGCTGCCAAGCGGCCTAACCGTGCCGCGCTCGACCACGGGTCCGGTGATTTCGAACTGCTCCGTGCTGAGTACTTTCCCAGTTTGAGCCGTGTCGATCAAGAGTTTCGCGGCGCGCCGGCCCATCGCGTAATTGGGCAGTACGACAGTTGTGAGCGGCGGCTGCGTGTAGCGCGCCAGTTCCTGGTCATCATAGCCAATTATGGAAAGATCATGGGGCACGCGCCGTCCGGCATCCTGCGCCGCGCTCATCGCGCCGATGGCCATCAGATCATTGGCGCAAAAGATCGCCGTGGGCGGGTCGTCCAATGCCAGTAGCCGGGCTGCGCATTCGGCGCCGCCCAATGGCAGCCAATCGCCATTCATGATCAGTCCAGGATCGAACGGGATTTGATACTGGGCGAGTGCCTGGCAATAGCCGGTGAGACGGTCGGCGGCCGCGTCCATCCAGACCTCGCCGTTGATGAAGCCGATCCGCCGGTGCTGGTTACGGATCAGATATTGTGCCGCCGCAAAGCCGCCAAGGATTTCGCCTGGCACGACTGAGGTAAAGTTGAGATCGAGTGTTTGGGCGCCCTTGCCGCTACTCGCCGGATAACAGTTCAACAAGATCAACGGCAAGGCGCCAATATTGGCGGGCGGCGCGACCGCGCGGGTAAAAATCGTCGCGTAGATGATCCCGAGCACCCGGTCATCATTGCGGATGGCGGCCATCGTCGCCTCCTCCAGATCAGGATTCGAGCGCGTCACGTGGGTTGCAACCAGATAACCCGATTCCCAGGACTGATCGCGCACGCCATCGAGGCTGACGACCGGATGCGGGCTCGTCGATATTTCGTCGATGACAAATGCGATGGTATTGCGCGCCGTTGCGGGCTGCAGCCGGCGCCGTTCTGCAGGCAGCGCATAGCCGATCTCACTTGCAATGCGCAGGACGCGTTCGCGGGTCGCTTCGGCAATGCGGGCGCCGGTCATATTATTGAGCACAAGCGATACGCTGGATTGCGAAACGCCAGCCAGCCGCGCCACGTCGGTCATGGTTGGCATCCGTTCGAGATCCGGAGCTCGTTGATGCGCGGGCGCTGGTTCAAGCGAGACGTCTTTGGGCGGCTGCCGGCGCCGCTTTGCTGGCAGGTTCGTCGTCATTTCCAGTTTGCCTTAAGGGTTGGCATCAGGCTTTCTGCTGCACTGCAGCGTGGTTCGCACTTGACTGCTAATAATTTGTAACCAATTATTAGCAGCGTCAAGTCCGCATCGTCCGCGCTTGCCCCGTAGACAAGCGCGGGACCACTCAATAGTATGATAAATACCAAGACGATCTAATCGTGGCGGTAGGCGCAACTACCGCTGGCACGAGGACGGGAGGTGAGAAACCTACCCCGAGGTAATCGGTTGCGCCACGACGCTGCCCTGATCTGTGGATCCAACTGAAACTGGTCTCATCAAAAGAAACTTGGAGGAAACCATGACCCTGCATCGCCGACACGTCATTCAACTCATCGGCGCCAGTGGCGCCATCTCCGTCTTTGGCTTCCGGCCGGCCTACGCCGCGCTGCCGGTGCTGGCCAAGAAAGACAAGTACAAGATCGGTTTCGCGCAGACTGAGAGCAACAATCCCTGGCGGCTCGCCCAGACCAAAAGCATGAAGGACGAGGCGGAAAAGCGCGGCTGGCAGTTGGTCTATACCGACGCTGCCGGTTCGGCCGCCAAGCAAGTGTCGGACGTCCGCTCGATGATCGCCCAGAAGGTTGACGTTATCCTGCTGGCGCCACGCGAAGAAAAGCCGCTGATCCCGGCGGTCATGGAAGCCAAGAAGGCCGGCATTCCGATGATCCTAGTCGACCGCAATGTCGATCAGACCCTGGCCAAAGCCGGCGAAGACTATCATGCGTTTATCGGCTCGGACTTCATCAAGGAAGGCTTCATGGCCGCCGAAGTGCTGACCAAAGCCATGGGTGGCAATGCCAAGATCATTGAGTTGCAGGGCACGGTCGGCTCATCGCCTGCCAATGACCGTATGAGCGGCTTTGCGGCCTACATCAAGGATCATCCCGGCATGGTGATTATCGCCTCGCAGTCCGGCGATTTTGCCCGCGACAAGGGCCGCCAAGTGTTCGAGACGCTGTATCAGGCGCATCCAGAAGCCACGGCGCTATATTCGCACAACGATGAAATGACGATGGGTGCGATCGCCGCCATGGAAGCGGCTGGCAAAACGGCCGGCAAAGATCTGATCATCGCGACGATCGACGGCACCAAGGACGCCACGCAAGCCATCCTCGATGGCAAGGTGCTGGTCTGCATTGAGTGCAATCCCAAGTTCGGCCCTGCTGCCTTCGATGCCATCGCCAAGCTGGCAGCCGGCGAAGTCCTGCCGACCAAGCTCGTCAACACCGACCGCGTCTTCACCAAAGAAAACGCGGCGGCCTATATGCCCGAAGCCTACTAGAGCACTTCGAACACGAATCCACGGGCAAGCAAGACTGCGGATTTGTAGGGTGCGAAAGGCCTCCTTCAGGCCGTATCGCACCGCAACGGGCACGAGGGTGCAAGCCTCTGGTGCGATACGGCGAAGACGCCTTTCGCACCCTACATCGGGGCACCACCGCACTCGATGTGACGCACGTGTTGAGACAACTGGCCTGAGTCCTGGCTTCTGGCGATCGGTTCAACAGCGGGGGCGGCAAACGCCGTCCCCGTTTGCGATGCGGCGATACTGCGTGACGGGGCATTGGGGACGGAACGGATGCCGGCACTGCTATCGATGACAGCAATCGCCAAGAGCTTTGGCGGCGTACCGGCGCTCGATGCGGCATCGCTGGAGGTATTGCCCGCTGAAGTGATGGGCCTGGTCGGCCAGAACGGCGCTGGCAAATCGACCATGATCAAAATTCTGAACGGCGCCCATGCCCGCGATTCGGGCAGCATCACCTTCGATGGCCGGCCCTGGCTGGCTAGCTCGCCGCAGCAGGCCCAGCGTCTGGGCGTCAGCACGATTTTCCAGGAGCTGAACCTGGTACCGTTCCGTTCGGTCGCCGAGAACATCTATCTCGGCCGCGAATTGCGCCGGTTCGTGGGACTGTTGGATTGGCGGGCCATGCACGCTGGAGCAGCGGCGCTGCTCGCCCGCTTTGACGTCGACATTGATGTCCGGCAGCCGCTCGGCACGTTTTCCACTGCCGTTCAGCAGATGGTCGCGATCGCCCGCGCCGTGTCGTTCGACGCCAAACTCGTCATCATGGACGAGCCGACATCCTCGCTCGATGAAGCCGAAGTCGCCATCCTCTTGCGCACCATCGGGCAGTTGAAAGCTGGCGGAGTCGCGGTGATCTTCGTCACGCACAAACTCGGCGAGCTATATGAAATATGCGACCGCGTCACGATCATGCGCGACGGCAAGACCGTGGCGGTGGCGCCGATGCAGTCGATGAGCAGATTGCAGTTGGTCGCCGCCATGCTCGGCCGCGATCTTGCCGAGGTGAAAAAGCGCGGTGCGACGGCGTTTGAGGCTGGCACCGGGACGATCGGCGAGGAACTGCTGAACGTCACGGATCTGGCTGTCGGCCACCGCGTCAGCCACGCCAGCCTTTCGGTGCGCAAGGGCGAGATCGTCGGGCTTGCGGGGCTGTTGGGTTCCGGCCGGACTGAAACCGTGCGCGCTATCTTTGCCGCTGACCGGCCCAAACACGGCACGATCAAGTTTTTGGGTTCTGATGCAAGGCTGAAAGGCCCAGCCGACGCCATCGCCGCTGGCATGGGCTACTGCTCGGAGGACCGCAAGGTTCAGGGCATCATTCCCGATATGTCGGTGGCGGACAATTTGACCTTGGCGCTGCTGCCGGCGCTGCAACGCTCAGGCATGATCGATGATGCCCGGCAACGGCAGATCGTTGAGCGCTTCATCAAGGAACTCGGTATCAAGTGCACGGGACCAGAGCAGAAAATCCGCGAGCTGTCCGGCGGCAACCAGCAGAAGGTGCTGCTGGCGCGCTGGCTGGCGATGCACCCCAAGTTGCTGATCCTGGACGAGCCGACCCGCGGCATCGACGTTGGCGCCAAGGCTGAAATCCAGAGCCTGATCCGGCGGCTGGCCAGCCAGGGCCTCGGCGTGCTGATGATCTCATCGGAGCTGGAGGAGATCGTCGAGGGCGCCGATCGGGTGTTTGTGCTGCGCGAGGGTCACACCGTCGCTGAATTGGACCGGCTGCAGATTTCAGAGGCGGCGGTGATGCAGGCCATGGCGCATGATCATGGTGAGGCCGGACATGCCGGCGGTCGCCATGGCGACGCCAGCACAACAGCGGTGAAGCATGACTGACGCTGGCGGTTTCCTCAGGCGCTACGGAACTCTGCTTGCCCTGATGGGGCTGATCGTCTTCAACCTTGCCGTCACGCCCAATTTCGCGACGATGCAGACGCTGTCGGTCAATCTCACGCAGGTGTGCAGCATCGTCATCGTTGGCGTCGGCATGACGCTGGTGATCGCCACTGGCGGCATCGATCTGTCGGTCGGCTCGCTGATGGCCATCGCCGGCGCGCTGTCGCCGATGATTTTCACCGGCGCCCTGTTCCCGGTGCCCAACCTGGCGGTTGGCATCGCGCTTGGCGTCATCATCCCGATTTTCGTTGCCGGGCTGTTTGGCCTGTTCAACGGCTGGCTGATCACGCGGTTTTCGATTCAGCCGATCGTCGCCACGCTGGTGCTGTTCATTGCCGGCCGCGGCATCGCCCAGGTTTCCACCAACGGCGATCTGCAGGTCTTCAAGGTGCCGGAATTCCAGGCCCTGGCGCTCGGCCGTGTGCTCGGCGTGCCGGCGCAAGTCTGGGTCATGCTGGTGATTGTGGTGGCGGCGGCATTCCTGCTGCAGCGCACCGTGTTTGGCCGGCAGGTGCTGGCGGTGGGTGGCAACGAGGCTGCGGCGCGGCTTGCCGGGGTGCCAGTCAACCGCATCAAAATGCTGGTGTACTTCATTTGCGGCCTGTGCAGTGGCGTCGCCGGGCTGATCATCATCGCCCTGAATTCAGCTGCCGACGCCAATCTCATCGGCATGGGCATGGAGTTGGACGCCATCGCCGCTGTTGCTGTTGGCGGCACGCTGCTGTCGGGCGGCCGGGCCAGCATCATCGGCACGCTGCTGGGCGCCCTGATCATTCAGCTGGTGCGCTACACGCTGCTGGCCAACGGCGTCCCGGACCCGGCGGCGCTGGTGGTCAAGGCCGGGCTGATCGTGCTGGCGGTCTGGCTGCAGCAGCAGGAGAAAGCATGACGGCCGCCGCTGCCCCATTGCCCAAGCCGCCGAGCCTGCCGCTCATTGGCCGCCTGCTCGTGCTCAGCCGGCCCTATTGGTCGCCGAGCGTCGCGGTCATCGCCGAGCTGGTGCTGCTGACAGCGTTTGGCGCCTGGCGTTATGACGGCTTCCTGGGTGTCTACAACGTGCAATCGGTGCTGCGCTACAACGCCATGTTCGCGCTGGTGGCGCTGGGCATGTGCTTTGTCATCATGGCCGGCGGCATTGACCTATCGGTCGGGTCCGTTGCGGCGCTCGCCAGCGTCGTGGCGGCGCACTTCTCGCCCTATGGCCTGATCCCGGGCGTGCTCGGCGGCCTGGCCGCAGGGCTGGCGGCCGGACTGATCAACGCGGTGGTCATTACGCGGCTGCACATTCTGCCCTTCATCGCGACGCTGGCGACGATGCTCGCCGCGTCCGGCACGGCGCTGTTGCTGGCCAACAACCAGTCCGTCTCGGTGTCGTATGAATCCGGCTTCACGGAGCTTGGCCAGGGCGATCTGCTCAGCTTCCTGCGCCCGGCCTTTGTCGATGCGCCCGACGCCGGGTTCGCCGCGCAAAGCCTGGGCTTCCTGCTCAGTTTCCCGACCCCGGCGTGGATCGCGCTGGCTGCCTATCTGGCCGGCTGGACCGTGCTCAACCACACGCCGTTCGGCCGCCACGTGCTGGCCGTCGGCGGCGGTGCCGAGGCCTCGCGGCTGATGGGCCTGCCGGTCGATCGCACGGTCTTCAGCGTCTATCTGATCTCGGGCCTGATGGCGGGCATGGCGGGCGTCATCCTGGCCTCTCAATTCGGCGCCGGCCAGCCGATTGAGGGCATCGGCTGGGAACTCTTCGCCATCGCCTCCGTCGTCGTCGGCGGCACGCTCTTGACCGGCGGCCAGGGCTCCATCGGCGGCACACTGGCCGGCGCGCTGCTGCTCGGCATCATCTTCACCATCCTCAACTTCGAGAATGGCATGGGTTGGATCTCGCTCTCCGCCTACTGGCAATCCGTCGTCCGCGGCACCTTCCTGTTCGTCGTCGTCGTCCTGCAATCCCGCCTGACGCAGGCGGCGGCAGGAAAGGGCTAGCGGCGGGCGAGGCTGGGGCGTGCCACCGGTGCTGACGGGAGCAGAGGAAATCCGCATCCTGTCCGCCGGG
>JANNSA010000221.1:0-10912 GCA_031402115.1 Hyphomicrobiaceae bacterium
TCGATATCCGCTCCGGCATCGAGTAGAAGAGCAACTGTTTCGGTGGGTCCAAAGATTGCCGCCCCATTAAGCGGATAGTCGCTCCGAACTTTTTCCTGCGGATCTTCGCCCGCCGCAAGGAGACTCATGACCAACGCCACGTCTCGTGCCTTGACCGCGTCGGTTAGCTTCCCGGCTTGGGCTGGCGCACCCATCAAGGCCGCCAAGCTGAGACAGAGCAAAACAAAAATGGGCAATCGTTTCGCAAGCACCATGGCATCACCTCCATGCGGCGGCAGATTGGTATGTCCTGATACTAACTGGCTTCCGGACCGAAATAAGACATAGCCCCAATCCGAGGTCTTCGGCAACACCAACTCAATTGGCGGCAGTAACCAGTCTCCAAGGTTGCGAAGCCTATTTCAGGTCAAACGCACCAACCCAAACAGTTACATGGTCAACAGCGGAAACCCTACAGCCCCTCGGAATACACCAACACGCGCGAGCCCACAGGCGTGCGGCGGTAGAGTTCGATGACGTCCTCGTTGAACATGCGGATGCAGCCTGACGATGCCGCGGTACCGATTGTCCAGGGCGCATCAGTGCCGTGGATGCGGTAGGACGAGGCGCCCAGATACAGCGCCCGCACCCCCATCGGGTTCATCGGGTGGCCGCCTGGCACGAAGCTTGGCAGGTTGCGGTTCTTGGCGCGCATGGTCGGCGTCGGCGTCCAGGACGGGTTGACGCGCTTCTGTGACACGATCGACGAGCCAGCCCAGCGTGCTTCCGCCTTCGGGATAGCGATCGGATAGGCCAGCGCCTGGCCACCGCCTTGCACCAGATACAGCCGCCGGTCGCCGAAGCTGACAATGATTTGGCCCCTGGCGAAGCGCGAGTTGATCGACACCGACTGGGCACCGCCACTCATACCGCCGCCAAAGTCGCCAAAGAACAACATGTCGCCGGCCGGCTGGGTTGCAGCAACCGTAATCGGCCGCTTCTTCTTGCGCGCAGCTTCACTGTCAACCGACATACCAACCAGGCAGGCCAAAGCCACAGCACTCGCCATCGCGGCTCGAAAGCTCAAAGCGATCATTATTATTGCTCCTTGATCCTGAGTCGCGATGTTCTTGAATCCGAAATGTAGTGTGTGCCTTGATCAAACGCCAGCGGCGATGACTTGATGACAACACTCGGCAAAATTCGTGCACCGGCTCGCCAGCTTTGATGTCGCAGTAGCCGATTAAGAGAGCCTGCGATCAAGCACTTGTTCCCATACCTGCTTCCTACCATGCCGGCTATGGCTGGACTGTCGCCAGGCGCGCTTTCTTCTTCCAGATGTTCTTTGACGCGGACAATTCGGGCGCGACGGGCGCGTCCTGCAGTGTCTCCATGACATAGACCGGAGCCCCGACATGAACGCGCTGATACAAATCCGCAACATGTTCATTGAACATCCGGAAACAGCCGTTCGATGCCGCTGAACCGATCGATCCGGGCGAGTTGGTGCCGTGGATGCGGTACAACGTCCAACCCAGATACAACGCCCGCACCCCCAAGGGATTGCCGGGGCCACCCGGCATGCGCACGCCGCTTTCAGGCTTGGTCCAGCTTGGATTGACGGCCTTGGATTGCACGAAAAGGTTGCCGGTCCAGCGCTCCGCCGGTTTGCCGATGGCGACGGGATAGATCATCGCCTGCCCCTTGGCATGCACGTAATAGAGACGGCGTTCCGCGTTGACGACCACGATCGAGCCCACCGCATAGGTGTCGCTGATCGGTAGAATCGGCCGTGATTGCTGGGCAGCTGCCTTGATGCCGGGCTTGACCCGGCGCCGTGCGGCGTCAGCGGTGGTCGCAAAGCTTGCGATCGCGGCGACGGCGGCAACGGCAAGAAGCATGACACGGAACAAGGGCAACGACATCGCGGACTCCAAGAGAGATCGGGGGACGCCTGATTGCCACCATAATGGCGCCGTGCAGCCGCTGCTGGCAAGGGGCCGCGCCACAGCGTGGTGGATGCCAGGGCCTTTGCGGGCGCAGCGACTGCATTTGTTGCCAAATGGCCACGACCTGTGTGGGCGTGTGGACACGAAGATCCTGTGTTCTTTTTATGTTCTTGACGCCTGCTGCAAAGCCAACTAGAACACAACAAGAACGACAATGTCTCGCGTCCTTCCGCGGCAACCGCCCCCTCTCCTGCCGTAGTGAAGTTCCCGGGCTGCTCTTTTCGCAAGACCCCACTCGAGTGCCCCCTCGAGCCCTGAAAGAGCAGCCCGGGATCGTTCCTTTGTTTACGTCACCTCGTCCGCTCAGCAGGCGTCAGCATGGCTTTTGTCCCATCAGAGACCAGTCATCCCGACCTTGCCGGTATTTGCCGTCTGGCCAGAGCGCGGCCCAGTGCCTCGCATATTGCCGCCCTCCGGCAACGCATCGACGCCCTGTCAGCAGCTCCATCCCTGGCAGCCGGGACCTATCATTGGGGCCTGGGGGTTGCCGAGATCGACGCACTGCTGCCCATTGTACCAGGCGCCAACCGCCCCGCCGCAGGTCTGCACGAAATCAAGCCAGCCGCGCATACGGACCGCACCGTCGCCGCAGGCTTTGCCGCCGCCTTGCTGGCACGCCGTCTCAGCGCCGACCGGCGGCCGGTGCTGTGGGCCTTCCCGGCACGTCACCGGCAGGAATACGGATTGCCTTACGGCCCCGGTCTCGCCCGGTTGGGACTGGCGGCGGAGCGTTGCCTGCTGGTCGAAACACGCAACCGGCAGGAGACCCTGTGGGTGCTGGAGGAGGGACTCAAATCCGGCGCCGTCGCCGGCGTGCTCGGTGCTGTCGATGAACTCGACACGACGCCGGCGCGCCGGCTGGTGCTGGCCGCCGCCGTGCCCTGCTTTGTGCTGAGCGATCCGGCGCGTCCCGGCGCCCCGGTCGCGCATACGCGCTGGCGGGTCAGTAGCGCACCAGTGGCGCGAGCGGACACCATGGCTGACGGCCGCGCACAAACCAGTGTGGCGCCGCTCGACATGCGCCGCTGGCGGTGCCGCCTGGTGCTGGAGCGCTGCCGGCATGGCACGGGTGCGCCAAGTCTGGGTGCACAGGGTGTGGGTGCGCAGATGTCAGAGAATCAGGACGGATGGCTGTTGGAGTGGTGTGATGCGTCGTTTCGTTTCCATCTGGTTGCCGCACTGGCCGATCGAGCGGTTGCGCCGCGCGGGCGCCGGAGTAGCGCCGCCAACGGCCTGGCCTGAGACGGCAGCGCTGGTGCTGGTCGCGGAAGCCGCGCGCGGCGTCATGCTGACCGCCGTCAATGGCGCTGCCACCAGCCAAGGCTTGCGGCCGGGCATGACGCTGGCCGACGCGCGCGCCCTGGCACCGGCCCTTGTCACCCGGCTGGCCGAACCTGAGGCGGATGCCCGCGCCTTGCGGCGGCTGGCCTTATGGTGCGGCCGCTATGGCCCGGCCAGCGCGCTCGACGGCAGCGACGGCCTGTGCATTGACGTCACCGGCGCCACACATCTGGCAGGCGGCGAGTTGGCGCTCATCGGTGCACTGGGGCGACGCCTCGCCCGCTGCGGTCTGACGGCCCGGCTGGGCCTCGCCGATACCCCCGGCGCTGCCGCCGCGCTCGCCCGCTTCGGCAGGCGCGCCAGGATCGCCGCGCCAGGCGCTACCCAGCTAGCGCTGGCCGCCTTGCCTGTGGAGGCGCTCAGGCTGGACACGGCGGCAACCCAGCTGCTGCGACGGCTCGGGCTGAAGCAGATCGGCGAACTGGCAGCCGTGCCGCGTGTCAGCATCGAGCGGCGCTTCCCGCGCCATGCTGCAGGCCGCCACGCAGCGGGCGCCGTGCTTGACCGCCTCGATCGTGTCCTGGGGCGCTCCGCCGACCCGATCCGGCCCTTGCTGCCGCCGCCGCTTTATGCCGTGCGCGCCGACTTCCCCGAACCCCTGATCGCCGAAGCGGGCCTGCAGCAGGCGCTGCAGTGCCTGGCCGAAGCGTTGGCCGAACGCTTGGCGGTGGCCCATGCCGGAGCCCGGCGGCTGGCGCTGACGCTCTACCGCAGCGACGCCAGCAGCGCCGTCGTGCGCGTCGGCCTGAGCCGCCCCAGCCGCTCCAGCGCCCACATGCTGATGCTGCTGCGCGAAAAACTCGGCGCTATCGACGCCGGTTTCGGCATTGAGCTGATGGTGCTGGCAGCGCGCGCCGTGGAACCGTTGGGGGCGCGACAAGAGGACCTGACGGCGCGAGATCGGCCAGTTGCCGGGCAACTGGACAGCTGGCGCGATGCCGGCGAACTGATCGCATCGCTGGTCGACCGGCTGGCGGGCCGGCTTGGCGAAGCCGCTGTGTTCCAACTGACTCCCGTCGCCAGCCATCTGCCTGAACGCGCCCAGGCACGCGCGCCGGCTGTGCTGCAATCGGCAGGCAATCCGGCGCTCTGGCAGACGCCGCGCGCCCGGCCACCGCGGCCGGCGTTTCTGCTCGATCCGCCAGAACTGATCGCGGTCGTCGCCGGCCTGCCCGATGGTCCGCCGGCCCGCTTCCGCTGGCGCCGCTGTCTGCGCGAGGTCACCGCCGCCGCCGGTCCCGAACGCATCGCGCCGGAATGGTGGCGCGAGATAAGCGGACCAAAGCCGTCCCGGCCGCGCGACTACTACGCCGTGGAAGCCACCGATGGCAGCCGCTACTGGGTGTTCCGCGACGGTCTCTACGATCGTGCGCCGATCAGTATGAGCGCCAATGGGGATGATGACGCGGGCGGTGTTACCCACCAGCGCGCGCCCACCTGGTATCTGCACGGAGTGTTCGCATGACCGCGCGCCTCAAACCCGTCGCCCCGCCGGCCTATGCCGAGTTGCAGGCAACCAGCAATTTCACCTTCCTGCGCGGCGGCTCGCATGCCGAGGAACTGGTCGCGACCGCCAAGGCGCTCGGGCTCGCCGGCATCGCCGTGACCGACCGCAACACGCTGGCGGGCGTGGCGCGCGCCCATCTCGCCGCCCGTGACACCGGCATGCGGCTGTTGATCGGCGCTCGCCTCGATCTGACCGATGCCCCGAGCCTCTTATGCTACCCGAGGGACCGCGCCGCCTATGGCCGCCTCAGCCGGCTGATCACGCTCGGCCAGCGCCGCGCCGCCAAGGGCCAGTGCCAACTTAGCCTGGCCGACGTCGCCGAACACGCCGAGGGCCAGATCTTCATCGCGCTGCCACCAGAGGATTGGGCCCCAGAGGGTTGGGCCGCAGAAGACTGGGCCCCAGAAGACTGGATACCTGAAGCCGCCGCTCCGGCCGTGGCACCAGCGGCGCCAATGGACGCCACAATCATCCGTCTCGCCGATCACCGCCCGATCCAAGCCAAGCCGGCATCGATCCCGGCGCCCGTTGGCTTTGCCGGTGACCTCGCCCGGGTCGCCAGCAGCCTCGCCGCCGCCCCGGTCTACCTCGCCGCCTCCATGCTGTTCCGGGGCGACGACCGGGCGCGGCTCACGGCCCTCGCGGCGCTGGCTGAACGCACCGGCACGCCGCTGGTCGCGACCGGCGACGTGCTCTATCACAGCCCGCACCGCAAGCCCTTGCAGGACCTGCTGACCTGCATCCGCGCCGGCTGCACTCTGACCGAGGCCGGTTTCCGGCTGGAGGCCAATGCCGAGCGGCACCTGAAACCGCCCGGCGAAATGGCGCGGCTGTTCCACGGCCACGCGGCGGCACTGGCACGCACGCTCGACATCCTGAACGCCTGCCAGTTCTCGCTGCAGGAGCTGGTCTATGAATATCCGGACGAGCCGGTGCCGCCCGGCATGACGCCGCAATCGCGGCTTGTGGAGCTGACCTGGGAGGGCGCCGCTTGGCGTTATCCCGAAGGTCTGCCGCCGGCCATCAAGGCAGCGCTCGACAAGGAACTCGCGTTGATCGCCGAGCTGCGTTACGCGCCCTATTTCCTGACCGTGCACGACGTCGTGCAGTTCGCCCGCTCGCGTGACATTCTGTGCCAGGGGCGCGGCTCGGCCGCCAATTCCGCCGTCTGCTATTGCCTCGGCATCACCTCGGTCAATCCGGCCGAAATTGATCTGCTGTTTGAGCGCTTCATCAGCCCCGAGCGCAAGGAACCACCCGACATCGACGTCGACTTCGAGCATGAGCGGCGCGAGGAAGTGATCCAGTACATTTATGCCCGCTATGGCCGCGACCGGGCCGGGCTGGCGGCGACGGTGATCGCCTACCGGGCGCGCTCAGCGGTGCGCGAGGTCGGCAAGGCGATGGGCTTATCGCCCGATACAGTCGGGGCGCTGGCCGGCATGGTCTGGGGCTCGCATTCGATGACCGGCAAGGTTGCCGGCGTGCTGCCCGAGCAGCATGTGCGCGAGGCCGGCCTCGACCCCACCGATCCGTTCCTGGCGCGCGTGCTTGAACTGGCGAGCGAGCTGATTGGATTCCCGCGCCACCTGTCGCAGCATGTTGGCGGCTTCGTGCTGACGCGCGGGCCGCTGTGCGAGGTCGTGCCGATCGGCAACGCGGCGATGGCTGACCGCACCGTGATCGAATGGGACAAGGACGATCTCGACGCGCTCGGCCTGCTCAAGGTCGACGTGCTGGCGCTCGGCATGCTGACTTGCATCCGCAAGAGCTTCGACCTGCTCACCCGGCACTATGGCCGCACGCTGACGCTCGGCACTGTGCCGCGCGACGATCCGGCGGTCTACGACATGCTGTGCCAGGCCGATTCCGTCGGCGTCTTTCAGGTCGAAAGCCGCGCCCAGATGAACATGCTGCCGCGCCTGAAGCCACGCCAGTTCTACGATCTGGTGATCGAGGTCGCGATCGTCCGGCCAGGCCCGATCCAGGGCGACATGGTGCATCCCTATTTGCGCCGGCGCAGCGGCCTTGAGCCGGAGGTCTATCCGTCGCCAGCGCCCGAGCACGGGCCGCCTGATGAGCTGCGCCAGATCCTCGGCAAGACGCGCGGCGTGCCGCTGTTCCAGGAGCAGGCGATGAAGATCGCCATGGTGGCGGCGCGCTTTTCGCCGGCCGAGGCCAATGAACTCCGGCGTGCCATGGCGACCTTCCGGCGGCGCGGCACGATTGGCCTGTTGGAGGACAAGATGGTCAGCCGCATGACGGCGCGTGGCTACGATCCGGCCTTCGCCCAGCGCTGCTTTGATCAGATCAAGGGCTTTGGCGAATATGGCTTCCCCGAGAGCCACGCCGCCAGCTTCGCACTGCTGGTTTATGTCTCGTCCTGGTTGAAGTGCCACTACCCGGAGGTGTTTGCGACCGCCCTGCTGAATTCGCAGCCGATGGGCTTCTACGCGCCAGCCCAGATCGTGCGCGACGCCCGCGAGCATGGCGTCGAGGCACACCCCGCCGATATCAACCACAGCGATTGGGATGCAACTTTGGAGCCGGTGACGGCCAAGTCTGGGGCCAAGTTTGTAGCCAGTGCTGCGTCAGTTGGCGCCGGCGCGCCCGATCCCGCAGATGCCTTCGCGCCAACCGCTGGTTCCGTCCAGCCACCAGCCCGCCGTTTCGCCATGCGGCTGGGTTTGCGCCAGATCGATGGCCTGCGCAGCGAAGATATTGAGCGGCTAGCGGCTGCCCGCGACGGGGTGGGCAGCGTGCCGCAACTCTACCGCACTGTTGACGATCTGCGTGTGCGCGGCCGCCAGCGCCTGCCCGTCATCGAGACACTGGCCGCCGCCGATTGTTTTCGCTCGCTTGGGCTCGACCGGCGCCAGGCCCTGTGGCAGGCGCGGGCGCTGCCGGCTGCCGTGACGTTGCCTCTGTTCGCCTGGGCCGAGGCGCATGAGCTGGGGCCCGAACCGGACACGCTGCTGCCGGTGATGCCGCTGTCGGAGCACGTGGTGCAGGACTACCAGACGCTGCGACTGTCGCTGAAGGCGCATCCGATGCACTTTCTGCGCCAGCGCCTCCAGGCTGAACGCGCCCAGACCTGCGCGGCGATCAACCGGCTGCGCGATGGCACGCGCGTCACGGTCGCCGGCATCGTGCTGGTGCGGCAGCGGCCAGGCTCGGCCAAGGGCGTGGTGTTCATGACCATCGAGGACGAAACCGGAATTGCCAACACAGTGGTCTGGCCGAACGTGCTGGAGCGCTTCCGGCGCGTCGTCATGGGCGCGCGGCTGATCGCCATTCACGGCCGGGTGCAGCGTCACGAGAACATCGTGCACGTGGTCTGCGCCACGCTCGATGATCGCAGTGCCTGGCTCAGCTATCTGGCCGAGGGCGCGCAAACCATGAAAGTGCCGATCGCTCATGCCGATGAGGTGTTGCGGCCCGAACCCGGATCAGCGCGTGGTACCACGCACAGTCACCCGCGCGCCGCGCGGATCATTCCGCGCTCACGGGATTTCCATTGATGCCCAACATCGCTGCGCCAGCCGGCACGCCACTCAAGCGCCACGCTGGCGCAGATCGCGTTCGGTCTGCCGCGCCGAAGCCCGCCGGTGCTCGTCGGCCCGCCGATTGGCGACCGCATAACCGATCACACACACCAACAACGCCGCAACCAATACGATGAGAAACAGAACTTCACCGGCCATGTCACGCAACTCCCAGCCAAATGCCCTAAAAATGGACCCTTGATCGGATGCCGGGCCGGCGGCGCCTTTGCGAACCCATGCGTGCCGGCAGCCCGTCGCCGCTCAATCGCATTCACTGAAACATGGGACAACCCTTCGCAATTTTGAAGTACCTCAGGACGCGATCGTAAGATGATGTTAAATATTGCGATTAATTCCAGGACCTGCCCTCTCGTGGCAAACCTGACCTGGCAAAACCGGAAGGCACGGTCGCCATGACTGCAACAGCACAACCAACACGGTCAGCCGCCGCCAGCCCAACGCGCTTGACCGCTTTGGCCAAGGCGCTGACTTTGCTCGCGATCGCCGCGCCGCTGACGCTCGCCAGCCATAGCGACACGCTGGCCGACACGCTGGCCCCAGCAATCAAGCCGGCACTCGATGCGGCACAGGCGGCGCCAGCGGCCGCGACCGGAACCACGCCGGTCGCCGAGGCCATTGGGAGACAGAGCATGGTGGTCGCCGCCAACCCACTTGCCGCAGCAGCCGGCAGGCGCATCCTGAAGGCTGGCGGCTCGGCACTTGACGCCGCGATTGCCGCGCAGATGGTGCTCAGCCTGGTTGAACCGCAATCATCGGGCCTGGGTGGTGGCGCGTTCATCGTCACCTGGGACGCCAAGGCCAAGCGCGTGCGCAGCTTTGACGGCCGCGAAACCGCACCCGCTGCTGCCCGGCCTGACCGGTTCATGGGCAAGGACGGCAAGCCGCGCGACTTTGACAGCACGGCCCGCTCCGGCCGCAGCATCGGTGTGCCGGGCGTGCTCAGGGCCTTGGAACTGGCGCACGCACGGCATGGCAGGCTCGGCTGGCAGAAGCTGTTTCAGCCGGCCATTGACCTTGCCGACAATGGCTTCCCGGTGCCGAAGCGGCTGGCAGCATTGCTGGCCCAGGAAAAACCGGAGCATTTCGCGCCCGGCGCTTGGTCCTACTTCTATGCTTCAGGCCGTGGCGCCCTGCAGCAGGGCGCGATGTTGCGCAATCCCGAATTTGCGGCGACCTTGCGCGCCATCGCCAAGGGCGGCGCCGACGCCCTGTACGAGGGGCCACTCGCCAATCGTCTGGTGGCCGACGCGCGCGCCGCCGGCTCTGACCTGACGCGGGCCGATTTGGCTGAATACCGGGCGCGCGAGCGGGCGCCGGTGTGCATGAACTACCGTCAACGGCGCGTCTGCGGCATGGGCCTGCCGTCATCGGGGGGGCTGACCATCGCCATCACGCTGGGGCTGATCGAGCCGTTTGACCTCGGGCAATCGCCGCTCGCACCGGCGGCGCTGCAAGTCATCGCCGAGGCCGAGAAGTTGGCCTATGCCGACCGGGATCGCTACTTCGCCGACCCGGATCGCGTCACGGTGCCCGATGGCTTTCTGTCAGCCGCCTATCTGAAAAGCCGCCGGGCGCTGATCGATCTCGCCAGGCCAATGGCTAAGGCCGTTGCGGGCGATCCGCAGCAGAAGCTGGGCCGGTTTGGCGCCGACGCCACCATCGAAGCCTCCGGCACCAGCCAGATATCTATTGTTGACGCGCGCGGCGATGCCGTCACCATGACAACGTCCATTGAGGCGGCGTTTGGCTCGCACGTCATGAGCGGCGGATTCCTGCTCAACAATCAACTGACGGATTTTGCCTTTGCACCAAACGACACCGACGGCCGCACCGTCGCCAATCGCGTTGAGCCGGGCAAGCGTCCGCGCAGCTCGATGGCGCCAACTCTGGTCCTGGACCGCGACGGCAAGCTGTTGGCTGTGACAGGGTCGCCCGGCGGCAGTCGCATTATCCCTTACGTGATCAAATCTCTGGTCTGCCTGATTGACTGGTCGTGCAGCGCTGCGCAGTCGGTCAGCCTGGTCAATTTCGGCAGCCGCAATGGGCCGTTTGAGATTGAGGAGGGCACAGCGGGCGCTGACCTCGCAGCCGCGATGCGCCAGCGCGGCAATGTCGTCAAGGTCGTTGCCATGACCAGCGGTCTCAATTTGATCGTGCGGCGCGGCGACACCTGGGTCGGCGCCTCGGATCCGCGCCGCGATGGCGTGGCACTTGCCGACTGACGGCTGGTTCAGGGGTGCGCCAGCGCCGTCCGGCGTGTATGGGTGCGCTGCAGCATTAACCGATGGAGCCGCAGCATGGCCTATGACAACCTGCGCGCCGAGACCCAAGGCGCAGTTGGCCTCGTCACTCTTGACCGGCCCAAAGCGATGAATGCTTTGAACGCAGCACTGATTGGCGAACTGAATGCCGCACTCACCGCCTCATAGAAAAAGCGATGGCTGAGAAGGCAGCAGCGGATAAAGTTGCGGCTGAAAAGGCAGCGGCTGAGAAGGTTGCCGCCGAAAAAG
>JANNSA010000222.1:0-5828 GCA_031402115.1 Hyphomicrobiaceae bacterium
GCTCACCCGCTCGCTCTATCTGGTGGCGCTGGCCGTCGTGCTGTGCGTCATCGCCGGCGGCGCGCTCGGCCTCTGGGCGGCGCACAATGACCGCGTGTCGAAGATCCTGCGGCCGATCAACGATGCCTTGCAGACCATGCCGCAATTCGTCTTCCTGATCCCGGCGCTGATGGTCTTCCGCGTCGGCGAGTTCACGGCGCTGATCGCGGTCATCCTCTACGCCATCGTGCCGCCGATGAAATATGTCGAACATGGCTTGCGCGGCGTCCCCGCAACTGTGGTGGAAGCCGCCCGCCAGATGGGCACGACCGGCACGCAGATGTTGACCCAGGTGAAGCTGCCGCTGGCCATGCCGGTGGTGATGCTCGGCATCAATCAGACCATCATGGCGGCGCTGTCGATGCTGACCATCGCCGCTCTGGTCGGCACCAGCGATCTCGGCCAGCGTGTCTACATCGCGCTCGGCAAGGCCGACGCCGGCCTCGGCCTGGTCGCCGGCATCGCCATCGCGCTGGTCGCCACCATGTCCGACCGCACGCTGCAAACCTGGGCGCGGCGGAGGCAACAACCAGGGCGGTGATAGGGGGCGGGGGCGGTCCGGGCGCGTGGCGGGGGGCGGTCGAGGAATAGGGATACTGTCCTTTTGTTTCCTTTGTTTCCCGCGCGCGGGGCGGGGGCAGTTGGACAGTGTCGAGGCGGTGGTGGAGTGCGCCGTGGTGACGGGGGAATAGGTATACTGTCCCTGTGTTTCCTGAGGTATACTGTCCCTGTGTTTCAGGAATAGGTATACTGTCTCAGTATTTCGATAGCATCGCTTATAATCCTGTCTCACTTGCGGGGGGCAGTCCACATCATGTCCCCGAGTTTCAATGGGAATACTGTCCCCGTGTTTCAATGCCGCGCTCCTTGATGTCGTGCGGGTGGGTGTCCAGCAGATCTCCCGGTTGGCGTGTGCAGTGAGGGCCGCCAGCTGGCCGACGAAGTGCTCCGCCGTGCCGGTTTTCTGCATAACAGGCGGGACACCCTTGATGCGTTGCCGAGTGAACGGCTCGTTGGATCCATGGCTAGGACAGTTTGTTTCGTCTAGACAATACGTCCGAAATCCTCATGCAGCGGTTTCGAAACTCAACGAAGAGCACACTCTATCCATGAAACTGTGAACTGCATGCAATCCTGGATCGATTTCTGGAACTCTGATCATTCAATCTACGTCAATGATCGCCACAAGCAGCTGCATGCAAATCGTGTCGCTGCTGACATCACCCAATGCATCCGTGTGCCCGACGCCGTCGTGCTCGATCATGGTTGCGGTGAGGCGCTCTATGCCAAAGCCTTGGCCGCGAGATGTGGACATCTAATTTTATGCGAAGCCGCCCCTAAGATTCGAAGCGCGCTCGCCGAGCATTGGTTGGCATCGCCGGACGTGACCGTGATAGCTCCTGCTGGGCTCTACCATGTTGCACCCAGCTCCGTCGATTTGATCATTGTCAATTCGGTGGTGCAGTATCTTAGTCGCGAGCAATTGGAGGAATTGCTTGGGTTATGGTGCGATCGCCTGAAACCTTCGGGTCAGCTGATCATTGCTGATGTGGTACCGCCTAATCTAGGTCCATTGCGCGATGCTGGCGCGCTGATTGGATTTGCCGCTCAAGGCGGGTTCCTTTGGTCAGCAGTCCGCAGCCTCGTCAGAACCGCAATGTCAGACTACGGCAAGATCAGAAAGATCCTCGGTTTTTCGACGTTTACTGAAACGGCTCTGATCAAACTGCTGGCAGCCCACGGATTTGCGGCTAAGCGTATTCATCCTAATTTTGGCCACAACCAAGCCCGCATGACGTTTGCCGCGCATCCCCGTTGATGTACGTCACCTGCGTGGCAATCACCCTGACCTCTGGTGTCTGACACCCCATCCGTGCGCTTCGGAACTGGGTGTCAGAAACGAGCCATGTCAAACACCGTCTCTCGACATAGTCTCTCCGACGGCCCATTTCCAGGGCCGTCGGATTCGGTCGCAATTCGGCGAGAACTTCCCTTGCGAAGCTCTGCAGTTGCGAGCCTCAGCTCGCCGGAGCGCTCATTGGCGGCAGCTCGGCGGCGGCTTTCGCTGCCTTGTCCATTTCTTCCTTGGGCATAGAGATCAAGCCCTTGTCGACCAGGTAGCCGTTCTCGCCGATCGCCTTGGGTGAAGCGTACTCGGCCAGGAACTCCTTGATGCCCGGAATCACACCGACATGTGCCTTCTTCACGTAGATGAAGAGTGAACGCGAACCGGGATACCTGCCGCTCGCGATATCTTCATAAGTGGCTTCCACGCCATCGATCAGGATGCTTTTGACCTTTTCTTTGTTCTCAATGAGGAACGAGAAGCCAAAAATGCCGACCGCGTTTGGATTGGCTTCCAGCTTGTTCACGATCACGTTGTCGTTCTCGCCAGCGTCGATGTAGGCGCCGTCTTTGCGCAATGACTTCCAGATCTTCTCGTAATCCTTGGTGCCGTTCTTCTCGTCCGCGTCCTTGAGGGTCCGCAGCGAGCCCAACCCCTTGGCGCCCTTCTCCATGATCAGCTCGAGGAACGCATCGCGCGTGCCTGAGGTCGGCGGGGGGCCGAGGACTTCGATCTTGACGGCGGGGAGATCCGGATAGACGTCCTGCCAGGTCATGCTCTTGTTCGGGACCTGAGCCGCAGTCTCCACGTCAGGAACTTGTTCGGCGAGAGCCAAGAAAAGGTCTTCCTGCGATACGTTGAACTCAGGTGCGCTCTTGGCATGGGCGAGCACAATACCATCCAGACCGATCTTGATCTCAACGATGTCGATGACGCCGTTCTTCTGGCAGAGTTCGAATTCGGCCTTCTTCATCGGCCGCGAGGCGTTGGCGATGTCAGGAGTTTCGGCGCCGACGCCGGCGCAGAACAGCTTGATGCCGCCGCCCGTTCCGGTCGATTCCACGACCGGAGTCTTGCCGCCCACCGCCTTGGCGAACTTCTCGGCGACTACCGTTGTGAAAGGATAGACCGTCGATGAGCCAACGACGCGCATTTCGTCGCGGGCAAAAGCTACCCCAGGGGCAACCGAAGAGGCCGCGATCATGATTGCCGACATGGCTAGGACATTCTTGCAATTTAGTGACATGGTACCTCTGCTAATTCATGGGGTTATGACCAGACGCTGTCTTGTTTCCGGCCGTTTCGAGCGATCTGCAATCAAGCGGAGGCAAAGCTCGCGTGACGGCATCGATCGATGTTTTGATGATTGATAAGTCCTGATCTCGCCAGTCCAGAGCACAATGGCGCAGGGACATGACAAGTCGCATTCGGGTGGTGTGGCAATTAGGCTACCGCCACCTGTCGCGTAAGGCCCCGTAGGCTGATACCGGGGCCAATAGTACAGAGGCCGGGACGAGCCCGACCTCCGCATTATTCAAAATTTCGTAGCACCCAACAGTGACCGGTCACTTTCAGCACTTGTTGAAGTCGGCCCGCTTGGCCGCGCAGAAATTGCCGCCAGCAAACGGACCCTTTAATACCTTGCCATCAAAAGTCGCTGTGATGACTTTGGATTTGGTGATGTCGAGACGGGAATTCGCGCAGGCACGCTTTGCATTGCCGATGCAGGCTGCTGCCGAGGCAGCTTGTTCGTTCTTGTTGCATTCCTTCGCCCCGCCGCACTTGGAGTAGGACTCCACTTCCTTGCCGGGGCAGGCGGTACGAACGTAACGGACTGAACATTCGCCGGCGTAAGCGCTTGATGCCATTGACAGGACAAACAAAGCCGCGAGCGCGCTGATCGTTTTCATGAAGGTTCCCTCTTACTACTACATAGAGTTACTACATAGAGCCGCTGGTTCCGCATTCGGCTCCCCGCCAGCCCAATGTGCGTTATGCAAGAATAATGTGACAGTCGAATGACGCTCTTGGAGTATTACACGAAGCGTTGCAAAGATTTCAGACTAGTGTTTCTAAGTAGTGGTCAAAACTTGAAGACGAGAGTATGGAACGGCGGCATCAGCGAAATCAATCCGACCCGTTGCCGGAAAAAAGGGGCGCCGTGAGGCGCCCCAGATGCGTTATCAAAGAGTAGTGGCGTAAGATCAGAAGTAGACGATCATGCCTGCGAGGACAGAATCAATGTCTTCGCAGTTCGCCTTGGAAGTGGGACCGCAACCGACGACGCCATTGCCGGCGCCCTTGTCGTCAACCGACAGGCGGCGATAGTTGAGGTAGGCAGCCGCGCCGACGTCTTCTAGGTCCTGCGTTACGCCGACGCCGAACATCGTGCCGACGGTCTTTTCGACGGTTGTGCCAGACAGCCTCTGCGACACGCCGTCCGACTTGGCCCATTCCGCGTACAGCGCGGTCTGACCGAGGGCGGTAACGTTTTGGCGCCAGCCGCCCTTCAGGTAGAGGTTGGTGGCATCGTCAAACACACCGAGGGTCGCGTTGGCGGTGCGCACGTTGTACTCGGCGACACCGAACAGTCCGGACTGGATATCGTGGACGCTAGCCGACAGGGTATAGCGCCTGTCGTCGGTGTTGAGCAGATTGTTAGTGCTGACATTGACGCCAGCGCCAGCCTTAAGCTGAATGTCGCCGAACTTGTTGTCGAACGTGATGGTGGCGGCGCCCACATCGTCGTCGCCCCACGAGGCGGACACGACAAAGCCAGCGAGGCTCGGCGTGTCATAACGCACGAGCATGCCGCGATCGATAGTGAACGCCGATAACACCCTGTCCCAGGTCCTAGTGCCGATGGTGAACTTGGCGACCCAGGCGGCCGGATCATCGAACGCGTTAACCGAGCTCACGCCGCCGAGATCGATGCCACCGCCCGCGAAGCTGCGGTAGGAGTTGGATCCAAAGCCCATCGTCAGCTTACCCATCGTCTTGCTGTCGATGAAGACGTTCTGGTCGCTGATCGACAGGTTGCTGTCGTTGACATAGTTTTGGTTTTGCCTGCCCATGCGGCCCGTGTTGGCGCGCAGCGTCATGGTGTAGCCAGCCTGCAGATCCTCGTTGATCTTGCCCTTGCCAGCGAACGAAACACGGGCAGCCTGAGTGTCGGCCTCGACAATGTACAGGTCGGACTGCTTTCCGTCGTTCCAGTACAGCAGAGCTTCGCTGATGCGGCCGGAAATAGTCAGCGATATCTTCCGGTTGGCATGCTTGACAGACGTTGCCTCAAGTTCAGCCACCCGCTCTTCCAGGTCGGCGCAGCAATCGCCGCCGAGGTCAGCCGCCGATGCCGTCACGGCTGTGCCGGCCAGCAGTCCCATCGCCAGTAGCAGCGTCACAGCGCCTGCCGCCTGCCGAATTTCCCCACTCTTCATCATCACGCACTCCACAACTTGTCCACACTCCCGCCATCGCGGCCGGGCGACTGTTTCCTTGAACTGCCTGCATGACAGCGCGGCGACAGTGGTGTGACAGCTGCTTGCCTGTGCATCTCGTAGTGCTCTGATATATAACAGAATTCTTGGACCGATGCGGATGTTTGGTCACGCCTGTTGCAGTCGAGGCACATCATTGGCCACGGTAAAACCAGAAAAGGCAAAACCAGGGCAAAACCAGGGACAGTATACCGAGTCTTCGCTGCCTGAACCCATCGCCGCCCTGGTCGGCACCAGCGATCTCGGCCAGCGCGTCACCATTGCGCTCGGCAAGGCCGATTCCGGCCTCGGCCTGGTCGCCGGCATCGCCATCGCGCTGGTCGCCACCATGTCCGACCGCACCCTGCAAACCTGGGCCCGCCGCAGCCAGCTCCCGGCCGGCTGATAGGGGATGGCGGCGGGTGGGGGTGGTCCGGGCGAGGACCGGGGGCGGTCGAGGAATG